>QMZG01000027.1 GCA_003663045.1 Candidatus Altarchaeales archaeon | reverse complement strand
TGTTCCAGAAATTTTCAATCGTAAACCCACTTGGTAGGGTATGCCCAAAGAAGGGTTTTCCATATAATTCATGAAATCCCTTGCTTATTGTCAGTTCCTCAAGCAAGAATTTTGGATTAAAACCGTATTCCCCCGAAAGGGGGTCAACACATTCAGTCATTGTTTTGAATCCAATAGTCTGGTAGAGGTATCTCACAAATTTAGTAGTGCCTCCAAATCTTAATGGGGTTAATTTCACATCCGATTTCGGAACCCTCATATAGCTTACCTTGTAAAATGTCTCCAAGGCTTTTTCCTTTCCATGTTCCTCAAGAATTTTTATAAATTTATTTATAAATGTTCTGGCAAAGAAATTGCAGGTTATATCTATAGGTAGTGGAGGGATATCCTTTATGGTATGTAGTGGAGGGATTATATCCGAATCGAGGCAGATTACCAGGTCAATGTCTTTGTATACAGCATATTTTATTGCAGCCTCAAGGGCTTCACCCTTGCCCGTGCCTGGATTTTTTACAAAGGTCAGTGGGGCATCTAATCTGTGCTGAATTACCTCCACCGAAGGATCCGTAGACCAGCCGTCTGCAACAATTATCTCCCGTACTATCCCCTCTTCTACTAAATCCCACACATCCCTTATATTTGGTACTATAGTCGGCTCATTATAGTATGGAAAAATTAATGCAACATCTATCTCATTCTCCTTAAGTATCTTTCGCCACTCCATTGTCCTTGAAAGCTTCGCCCTTATCCTCCCCAACATATCAATGGTGTCCTCAACCACCTTATGGTTTTTGGACGTTATACCCTCGATCTTTCTTACATCCTCTACCGTGACATGATTCAGACACGGAGCGCCCTTTCCTTTTTTATAAAAATCTGCAAATTTGTCTATGAAGTCCCGAGAGGAGACAAATATAAAGAATTCCTTTTCTGCATAGAGTTCAAATGGTCCGTCCAGAATTTCTACATTTTTGGTCTGATAGAATTTATCCTCCATCGCCTTGGACTTTAGTTCCAATGCCCTTCTGATATATCCTTCCTTGAGTCTCTCATACTCCAAATCTCCCAATTCCACAAGAGATAGGCACCTGTCAGAATAACCCTTAGAACATTTACCGGTCTTTTCAGTATCCAGAAGAAGCCACTTTTTCTCTTCCTTTTCCACAATTCCCGAGATCTCACCCTCGTAAATCATTTCTTTATTTAGGTTTATACATTTATAATTTCTTATATTTCTTAAGCCCCAGGTGGGATCCGAACCCACGACCTCTGCCTTTTTGTCTTTTTCGCTCTTACAAACGAATTTGCGATACCAAGGCAACGCTCTACCAGCTGAGCTACTGGGGCAATTCAGAATTGGATGAACTTGGATAATAATCTGGATTATATCAAAATAAAACCCCTTATGGGAATCCCCCCAAGAAAAATGCCAGAAGTGCTATTATCATCCCCACTATCATGAGTCTCTGACAAATTGCGGGATGCATAGTGAGTGAGATCAGGAATATGAGATCGGCAATTAGTATAAAGATTCCGTAGGGGAGTAGATTAAAATATTCCTGGGGTATAAAAAAAGGGGATGCACTGAAGAGAATCGCCGCTAAAATAAATATGGATGCAATATTCTTAGACCTTTTTACACCAATCTTTATAGGTAATGTTACAGAGTATTCTTTTTTATCACCTTCAATATCCTCAATGTCTTTTACAATCTCTCGAGAGAATGTGGTAAAGAATGCGCATGCCGATATTATCGCGATCAATTGCAATTTTCCTATTTCACTAATTATCTCATTAATCCCACTATCAAAATTTGCCAATGCCCCAAAGACGAAGATTGAAGCAACAAGATAACTTACCCCCAAATTTGATACGAGATGCAATCTCTTGGAATATTTTCCATACAGTACCAAGATAATGGAATTCAACACAGCAATTCCAAGACAGTAGTCATTAACATACTTTGAGAGCCCCATGCCTATGAAAAACAGAGTAAAGGAGAACATCAGGGCATCGCTTCTATTTATCTTATTAGAGGGTATCGGTCTATACGCCTTGTTGATCTTATCGATCTCGTAGTCAAAGTAATCATTAATGGTATTTCCAGCCCCGGTGATAAGAAATACAGCAATTCCAGCCAAAATTATCTTAAAGGTAAATATATTGCTAAAATCAATGAAAGACGCTCCCAATAAAACCCCAAAGAAGGTCATGATGCAGTTCCTTATCCTTATCAGGGTTAAAAGGGTCACAATCTGTTCTTTAATCTTATCGATTTTCATTTGCAGAAATATAGAAAATATTGTAAAATATTATATCATGAGATTAATTAAAATTAAGGGAATAATTAAGGAAATAATTCCGTATATCGACTAATTTATATTTGGAAGTTAATAATAGAATTAAAAATGCCACTCTTTGATCTCGCTATCAATCTCTTGATATTCTTGTTTTGGTGTATAGTATTAGCATTTAGTGCTCATGTCTTGATAAAGGCGCTTACTAAGATAGCATCTTTTCTTGCCTTCACAGAATTTGTAGTGTGCTTTATTATAATGGGTGTCGCAACTTCCCTACCGGAACTTTCTGTAGGAATCGGATCTGCTCTTAAAGAGAATACTGCGTTAGCCTTAGGAACAGTAATTGGTTCCAATATCATAAATCTAACATTAGTCGTTGGAGTAGTTGCCTTACTTATTCGAGGGATTAGGGTTGAAAGTAAGACGATAAGATCCGATGCGATATATATGTTTATCATCGCCGCTTTACCTCTGGCTCTAATGCTAATTGATCTACTTTTTACTGAGAAAGTAATGATATCAAGATTTGATGGTTGTATACTTCTTTTTGTATTCTTTTTATATATCCTAAAACAGATACAAAAAAGGAAGGAATATATCCAGAAATTTGTACATGATGTATCGATCACAGATTTCACAGACTTTATTATAAGTATAATACTCTCCTTACTTGGACTTTCATTGTTATTTATAAGTACTGATTTTGTTGTTAATTATGGAACGCTACTATCTGCAGAATTGATATTGCCATCGATATTGATCGGCTTATTTATGGTCTCTTTTGGAACATCACTCCCGGAATTGAGCCTTGAGTTAAGGATGATTTTGACTGGACGTAGAGAGATGGCTTTAGGAAATTTAATTGGTAGTGTTGTCGCAAACTCTACATTGGTCTTAGGATTCACTGCCCTGATCTACCCCATACGAGCAGATTTTCTTCTACTTATCACAAGCGGTTTCTTTATGCTACTTGTAGCGTTTTTATTCATGACATTTATAGAATCAGAAAGAGCTATTTCATGGCAGGAGGGTTTATCCTTGATTCTCTTGTATATCCTCTTTGTAATTATAGAATTCATTATTGAATCACTTCGACACTCTATTACTATATAGTAGTTTATAGTAGTCTACTCGGTTTTCTCTACCTTTTTAAAAAAGTATATCAAACCTCAAACACCCCTGATCTGAAGCCTCTGCTTTTCCTCTAGATCTCTGATGTCAATACCTTTCATTGCCTCAGAAAGTCCTTTAGAAACCTTTAATAATAACTTGGGGTCGTCATAATGTGCAGTTGCTTCTACGATAGCCCTTGCCATGGGTAATGGATCCTTAGATTTAAAGATCCCAGAACCAACAAAGTTTCCATCAGCTCCAAGTTGCATCATTAAAGCGGCGTCAGCTGGCGTCGCTATCCCACCAGCTGCGAAATTCACAACGGGCAATCTTCCAAGTTTCTTTATCTCTTTTACCAAATATAAAGGGGCTTGAAGATTCTTGGCTTCCAAATAAAGCTCATCCTGATCCATATTCTGAATCTTTCTGATTTCAGACATAATTAAGCGCATATGTCTTACCGCTTCTACAATGTTTCCAGTTCCAGCCTCACCCTTTGTTCTAATCATTGCTGCACCCTCACTTATCCTCCTTAAAGCTTCACCGAGATTTCTTGCTCCACAGACAAAGGGGATCTTGAACTTCTTCTTGTTGATATGATTCTCTTCATCGGCCGGGGTAAGAACCTCCGATTCATCTATCATATCTACTCCGAGGGTTTCCAGAATCTGTGCCTCGGCAAAATGGCCTATCCTGCATTTTGCCATTACTGGTATGGTAACGGAATCCATAATCTCTCGAATCTTCTCGGGATCTGCCATTCTCGCCACACCGCCCATTTCTCTGATATCTGCCGGAACCCTTTCCAAAGCCATTACCGCCACGGCCCCAGCTTTCTCGGCAATTTGAGCCTGCTCTACATTGGTGACATCCATTATCACGCCTCCCTTCATCATCTTTGCAAATCCCTTTTTCAGGAGATCTGTCCCCGTCTTTAATTTCATTTTCATGGATATATATTCGATTAAATTAAGATAAGTTGAAATATAAATTGGAATAGATTTCCCTGAGCTCCTCTGGCTTTAATTCAAATGCGCGTCTTTTTTGGAGATTTTCTGGAAGTTCCCCTCTAAGTTTAATCAGATTCTCTATTTTCTTGTTTCTTTGATTAAAAAGAGAATGAAGAAAATCGATGTAGTGTTGCTCCGCCACAATTCTCGGCTTTACCCTAACTATTGCCGAGAAAACCATCGGCTTGGGATCAAAAGCCTCGGGTGGAATTCCATCCAGAATCTCTACATCTGCACAGGATTGCATCAATGCGGAGATGTAGCGATAATTTCTGGTACCTGGCTTTGCCAACAATTTCTGTGCAAATTCCCTCTGATATACCAAGATTCCGAGCTGGAATCTCTCCCTCAATAACCTCTCTGTTATCCTCCTTGAGATACCATAGGGAAGATTAGAAACTACCTTGTCAAATTTCGGGAGGTCTATCCTAAGTACATCGGCATTTATTATCTCAATATTCTCAAGATATGAAAATTTCTCTTTTAATGTATTGTAGAAATTCCTATCCTTTTCAATTGCATAGACAAATCCACACCTGTCTGTCAGAAATTCGGTCAAATTTCCAGTGCCTGCACCTATCTCCAAAATGGTTTCAGATTTTTTAAGATTTGCGTATCTGCAGATTTTTTCCAGTACCCCTTTATCTATCATGAAGTGATGCTTTTTTATTTTTTGCATTCTCTTAGAATTTTAAAAATTTTACACTCGATTTCAGTAATCTCTCTTTTTAAAGAAATAAAAGGGTTATTAGATAATCATCCTCGTATCAGAAATAGCAATAGAACTTGCCCCCTTCCTTTTCAATTCCGGGAGTATGTACTTCAAATCCCTTTCATCGATCACAATGAAGATATCATGACCGCCATCCTTTAGATCGCTAATGGTGGGTTTTTCCACATAATCCCTGATTACACCTAAGACAGGATCGAGATTCTTGGGATCAACAACATTCATGTACACGTTTACTTTACCCTTGCCTTTAAGTACACCTTCAAAGAGCATAACTATCTCTCTGATCTTCTTTTCCTTTTCTTTATCTTTTAAACTTTCTTTGTTACATATTAGTCTTGCGGTAGCTTCAAGGACATTGTCGATAATCCTGCATCTGTTCTCCCTCAGTGTTCTTCCAGTTTCGGTAGTCTCAATGATGATGTCTGCCTCAGGTACCGGTGGTGTTAGCCATGCCTCTGTTTTTCCAGCGGGCTTTCTGATTATTGCCTTAATCCCTTTTTTCTTTAGATAATCCTTGGCTATGTTTGGATACTCTGTTGCCACAATCACCTCTCTATCTTTTGCAAATTTTTTGAGGTCTTTGATGTTATTCACATCCGGCATGATGTCTTCTGAAACCGCTACACAGAGATTAGTCTTTCCGAACCCCAGATCGAGAAGTTCTTCGATTTTCCCAGCCCTTTCGGGATATTTCAGTCTGAATTCCTGAACTATATCGGATCCGGTTATGGCAAGATCGCCCTTTTCAATTGCTAATGCAAATGGAAAGTCCTGAGGTCTCAGCCTCTTCAATACAACCTCCAAGTCGTCAATTCGTGGATTGTAACCCCTTTCGGTGATTGTTATATTGAAGCCTGCCCTTTCAAACAATTCCAATGTCTTCTCTTCGAGGTGTCCATCTGGGATATAAAACTTTATCATTTTTATTCTAAGACCAATATTATTAAGGTTATTAGATTACTAACTTATTAACTAACTCATTAATGAGGTGATAGCATGGTAAAAATAGCTATTAATGGATTTGGGAGGATTGGTCGTTGTGTCTTTAGGGCAGCGTGCGACAATGAAGATATTGATTTTGTGGCAATAAATGATCTGACTGATGCTAAGACCTTAGCTCACCTTCTTAGGTATGATTCGGTTCATGGAAGATTTGAAAAGAAGATTGAAGCAAAGGAAAATTCTTTGGTAGTAGATGGAAAGGAGATTAGGATCCTGAGCGAAAAAGACCCCGGGAATCTTCCATGGAAAGAACTTAATGTGGATATTGTTATAGAATCTACTGGGAGATTTAGAGATAGGGAAAGTGCAAGCAAACACATAAAGACGGGTGCAAAAAAAGTAATAATAACTGCTCCGGCAAAGGATCCAGACTGGACGGTTGTTATGGGGGTTAATGAAAAGGATTATGATCCAGAAAGGCACAACATAATCTCCAATGCCTCCTGCACTACTAACTGCCTGGCTCCGGTGGCAAAGGTAATACTGGATAGATTTGGAATTAAGAAGGGATTCATGACCACTGTACATTCCTATACCACCGATCAAAGACTCCTGGATCTGCCGCATAAGGATTTGAGAAGGGCAAGGGCTGCAGCAGTTTCTATAATACCAACATCGACTGGTGCGGCAGTTGCAACAGCTCTTGTAATACCCGAATTGAAGGGAAAATTGAATGGGATTGCCATGAGGGTTCCAACAGCGAATGTATCCATTGTTGATCTGGTTGTAGAGACCGAAAAGAATGTTACTGTTGACGAAGTAAACAATGCATTAAAAGCAGCTGCCGATGGAGAATTAAAAGGCATACTGGCATATACCGATGAACCACTGGTTTCTATAGACTTTAACGGGAACCCTAACTCAAGTATTGTTGATCTAAACTCCACTAATGTTATTGAAAACAATTTAGTGAAAATACTTTCTTGGTATGACAATGAGGTTGGCTATTCTCAAAGGATTGTGGATCTGACTCTGTATATAACAAAGGAGGGAGTGGATTAAAATGTCTGAAGAAATTATCGAAAAAAAGGAACTCAGGGTGAAACCAAATCTTGAGGATTATGAAAAAACATACAGGGAATTCAAGTGGGAGGATGTGCATAAGGAGATCTCTTGGTTTGAGAATGGAAAACTGAACGCGGCATATAATGCGGTAGACAGACATGCAGAGTCATGGAGAGATAACAAGGTGGCATTGTATTGGGAAAGTAAAGAAGGAGAAAGCAGGAAATTCACATTCCTTGATTTAAAGAATTTATCAAATAAATTTGCAAATGTTCTGAAGAAATATGGAACTAAAAAAAGGGATAGAATATTCATCTTTCTTCCCAGAGTCCCAGAGCTCTATGTTTCATTTCTGGGTATTCTCAAAACTGGGGCAATCGCAGGGACATTATTTTCAGCATTTGGACCTAAAGCATTGGAGGATCGCTTGAAGGACTCTGAGGCAAGAATTCTTATTACAAATTCTGAGTTGAAGGAAAGGGTTTATGAGATAAAGAAAGATCTTCCGGATTTGGAGTATATAATATTGGTGGACGAAGAGGAAGTAGATGATGGTGAGATTAGTTATATAAAAGAAATGAAAGATGCACCAAGAGAATTTGATATCGAAAAGACAGATCCAGAGGATTATGCATTCATGCTCTACACATCAGGAACTACTGGGAAACCAAAGGGTGTGATTCATGCCCATTATGCGATAATTCAGGAGCATATTACCGCAAAGTGGATTCTTGACATGCACGATGAAGACATATATTGGTGTACCGCAGACCCTGGATGGGTAACTGGGATATCCTATGAAATTCTCGGCTCATGGTCCAATGGTGTTTCCTCGGTAATTTATGAAGGGAGATTCAATCCAGAGAAGTGGTATTCCATCATAGAAAAATATCAGGTCTCTATCTGGTACACTGCACCAACTGCAATAAGAATGTTAATGGCAGCGGGGGATGATCTTCCAAAAAAATATGATCTCAGCAGTTTAAGACATATGTGTAGCGTGGGAGAACCTTTAAATCCCGAACCTATAAGGTGGAGCATGCGTGTTTTTGGTATCCCTTTTCATGACAACTGGTGGCAGACCGAAGGCGGTGGGATATTAATAGCGAATTATCCTTGTATGCCCATAAAACCTGGATCGATGGGAAAGCCATTTCCGGGAATTAAGGCGGCGATAGTGGATGATAATGGAAATGAAATCCCCGTTGGGAAGGAAGGAAATCTTGCCTTGAAGCCAGGATGGCCATCAATGATGAGGGAAATCTGGAAGAATCCTGAGAAGTATAAGAGCTACTTTACTGGAAATTGGTATATCTCAGGTGATAGAGCCAGAATGGACAAAGATGGCTACTTCTGGTTCATCGGAAGGTCGGATGATGTAATTAAAACTGCCGGTGAACGAGTAGGTCCGTTTGAGGTTGAATCTGCCTTAGTAGAACATCCGGGAATTGTGGAAGCCGGGGTGATAGGAAAGCCAGATCCGATAAGGGGGGAAATTATTAAGGCATTTGTAGTTCTTGCCAAGGGTTATGAACCATCCGAAGAATTTAAAAAGGAAATTAAAGATTTCATAAAAAAGAGACTGGCGGGACACGCATATCCAAAGGAGATCGAATTCAGGAAAAAACTTCCAAAGACCAGAAGTGGAAAGATTATGAGGCGGATACTGAAAGCAGAAGAGTTAGGTCTTCCAATAGGAGATACATCAACTTTGGAGGAATTTTAATACATCCCCCAAAATTTTTTCATGATCAAATGCCAATTCCGGAAGTTCGGATAGTTTGAACCACCTCGCCTCCTCCGAATCCGTGGCAGCCCCTAAATCCCCACCTATTTCCTTGCAGAGAAAACAAACCGAAATGATATGCCCTCTTGGATCTCTCCCAAACTCGGAGTAAACACCAAGCAGTTTTTCAATCTCCACATCCAGGCCCGTCTCTTCTTTTGCTTCTCTTATGGCGGCTTCCTCAACAGTCTCACCCCATTCTACAAAACCCCCGGGAATCGCCCACATTCCCTTAAACGGGTCTTTTTTCCTCTTTATAAGCACTACTGAATTTTCCTTTAGAATTACTGCATCTACTGTTAGTGTAGGGAATTTTTTTGGCATTGTGATTTATTAGATTTAAAGATTTTCTAGATAGGGCTATAGCGGGGGGCAGATTTGAACTGCCGACCTTCGGGTTATGAGCCCGACGAGCACTCCTGGCTGCTCAACCCCGCTATGTTGATGTTTTCAGCCCTGGTTTGTTTATTTTGGATTATCTTTTTTAAAGTTATAGTAGATTCTGTTACTAAATAACAATCAAGAAAGAAACCACTAAGAATTCACCACGATATTCCTCATCTTTTCTAAAAAGAATGGACATATCTTTGTCAGATCTGAAATCTCTTCCACCGACATTCCATTCTTTATGGCATCTGCAATATAGAAAAGCCTCTGATCTGTGGGAATGACTAGATTTTTCTTAATTACTTCCAGATCCTTTTCCCCGGTTCCGGTAAAGCCATCCTTTCCTATGTCCAAGGATCTGACGGCCTTCTGCAGAGCCTCTTCAAATGTCCTGCCGATTGCCATCACCTCACCGGTGGATTTCATCTGTGTTCCTATCTCTTTATCCGCATCTTTGAATTTATCAAATGGCCATCTGGGGATCTTTATTACCACATAATCTATGCTGGGTTCAAAAGAAGCGGGTGTCTTTTTGGTTACGGAATTTGGAATTTCATCCAGTGTTTTTCCTATGGCTACCTTCGCTGCCACCCTCGCTATTGGATAACCAGTAGCCTTTGATGCCAATGCCGAAGACCTCGATACACGGGGGTTTACCTCAATTACGAGATATTCCCTGGTTTGTGGGTGTAATGCAAATTGAATATTACAGCCGCCCTCTATCCCCAGTGCCCTGATGATCTTTAGTGACGCATTTTTTAGAATCTGATTATCCACATCACTTAGGGTTTGTGCTGGGGCAACAACCATACTCTCTCCGGTATGAACTCCCATGGGATCGATGTTCTCCATACTGCAGATTGTGATGCAATTATCTCTTGAGTCTCTCATAACCTCATATTCGATCTCATACCATCCAGCAACGGATTTTTCTACCAGAATTTGATGGATCATACTCACTTGCATTCCACGACCGGCAATCTTCTCCAGTTCCTGATCATTATTTGCTATGCCTCCCCCTCCACCACCAAGGGTATAAGCGGGTCTGATGATCACTGGATAACCAATTTTGTGAGATACCTCAAGAGCCTCTGAGATAGATGTTACCGCCTCATTGGGGGGGATTGGTTCATTGATCTCCTTCATCAAATTTGCAAATGAATCCCTATCTTCCCCTTTTTGTATGGTCTCAATGGGAGTTCCAAGAACCTTTACATCATGCTCCTTTAAGACACCCATAACCGCAAGTGATGATGCCAGGTTAAGACCCGTCTGACCCCCCATGGTTGGAAGAATTCCATCAGGATTTTCCTTTTCAATTATTTTTGCAACAATTTCTGGGGTTAATGGTTCTATATAGACGATATCCGCCACATCCAGTTCCGTCATAATGGTAGCTGGATTAGAATTTACTAAAACGGTAGTGATGCCTTCCTCCCTTAGAGAGAGACATGCCTGACTTCCACTATAGTCAAATTCTGCCGCCTGCCCTATCTGTATGGGCCCAGAACCAATGATCAGTACTTTTTCTATTTTATACATTAGAAATTATTAGAACTCACGATTTAAATTCCAGAAATCATAAATAAATCATAAAT
>QMZG01000026.1 GCA_003663045.1 Candidatus Altarchaeales archaeon | reverse complement strand
GGTTACCTGGGATGTATGGAAAAAATCAGGACATGCAAAGAATATCTATGGAGAGATCTACTTTCTCTGTCCTCCAAAAAGCAGAAAGCATGAATTCTGGGAGGAGGTGATCGACCTGTACAAGATCACGGGGGAAATTCCCCTGAGTCTGGTTAAGGAAAAGATAAAAGAGCCCATTGGCGGGGTCTCCTATGCTCAGTGTCCGCCACTCTGGCCATATTTTGAAGGAAAAACCCTTGCTGATGAAAGTCTCCCTTTAAAGGTCTTTGATCGTTCTGGAACCTCTATGAGATATGAATCTGGTGGAATCCATGGGATTGAAAGGGTGGATGAGTTTCACAGGATCGAGGTGGTATGGCTCGGGTACCCGGATCAGGTAAGAAAATTGCACAAAGAGATCGTAGAACATTTTAAGAGGATATTCAATGAAATTCTGGAGCTGGAATGGAGAATGGCTTTCGTTACACCATGGTTCATGGCACAGGAGGGATTAATTGGGATAGAAGAAGAAAAGAGGGATGTAGGTACGATAGACTTTGAGGCGTATCTCCCCTACAGGGGATCAAGAAAAGAATCACAATGGCTGGAATTTCAAAATGCCTCAAATAATGGTGACAAATATCCAAAGGGATTTAATGTGAAGTCTCAGAAGGGTGAGCAGTTGTGGAGCGGGTGCACTGGCATTGGTTTGGAAAGATGGTTAGCCGTCTTTACCGCACAGAAAGGTCTTGAGCCCGAAAAATGGCCCAATGAATTCAGAAAACGAATCGGGGAATTGCCGGCTGAGATTAAATTCTTGTAGATAAAACAAATTCCAACTCATCAACATTCAAAACAGGCTTCTCAAAGAAGTCATCCACAATCCTGGGACAAGCGGTGTTGATCCACGCATCTACCTCAAAACCCAACACACCCTCAGGTGAGATCTCATCACCTGCAAAAAGAAACGCACGTTTTCCATTGTTTTCCAATTTGTCTTTAATCTCCAATGCCAAATTCAGATTAAACTGTCCGGTCTTTGTGGAAATTAAGATGCCAAAAATTTCCGCTTTTATTGCCTTCACGATTCTTCCCTTCCTTCTCTTCAACCATTTTTCCTTTTCCTTATTTGAAATCTTATCTACAAAATCGGAGTACGGATTTGCAACAATGACTGGTTTTTCTGTTAGCATAGAAACCCCCAAAGGATGAAATCTTCCAGAACCGATATAGAGAAAAACATCAACTTTATTCTCAATTTTCAATGCATTTCCCAATTCACAACCGAGAATCTGACCCCCAATAACTGCCTTTTTATTTTTCTCAAGTAAAAAATCCCTTACCCTTTTTAATTGATTAACATGCTGAGCAGTAGTAATGAGACCGATTCGCTCATAACCCCTCAGTTTCTTTAGTGCCTCTCTCACTACAGGTAAGGGATCTTTTTTGGAGTAGCATGGGATAAAGATGGTTTTCATGGTATTAATTTTCATGGTATTAAAATAAATATTAAAATTATACAGAAGTTAATAAATCGTAATTGTTTAGCTATCCGATTCGATGCTTAAAACCGAAAAATAGAAGGATATTTATATATCTCTCCAATATTTTTATTATTTGCCTTAGGATGGATCTTCTCTCCAAGGTTATAAGAATATGGATAAAATTTTTCCCCTAATCTTGGTAATTTTGGGATACCTGATAAAGAGAATCCATATAGTAGAAAAAGAGATTGCAAACTCTCTAATAAGGCTGGTTTTCTATATCTTTCTTCCAGCTACCCTTTTCTATTCTCTAGTACCGTTACCGTTAACATCAACACTAATGATACTCCCAATATCTGGATTCCTCGTTGCTCTATTTTGTTATCTGTTCGGATTTTTAATTAAAAATTATTTGAAGATGGATAGAAAGACACAGGGCTCCTTTCTCATAGCATGTGGAGCCATGAATCAGGGCATGTTTGTCTATCCATTCTTTCTTATGTATCTCGGAACAAAGGGGCTTTCCTATGTAGCCTTTTATGATGTTGGACAGGCGATCCTAGGTTTAACTCTGGGGTATTATATTGCCATCAAATTCGGTGATGCCTCAGTTGAATTTAAACGATTGATAAACAAGATGCTAACATTTCCTGTTCTGTGGGCGTTCTCATTTGCCCTTTTGATAAACTATCTCAAACTCTCTCCATTAATCCAGCCAGTTTTTCCCTTGATAAAAATGATGCACAATTGCACTGTGCCATTGATCATGCTCTCTCTGGGCATATTCATGGAACCGAGGATTAGAGAAAGCAGGGCAATGTTAAGCACAGTATTTACGAGATTTATACTTGCTCTTCTCTTTGCATTCATCTTAGTTTCAATTTTTAATCTCGATGGATTAGAAAGAATTACGGTCTTGATAGCATCGGCGGCTCCACCAGCTATGCTCACTCTAGTTTATTCGGTAGAGGAAAAATTGGATGTTAAATTTACCGCAGCATTAATCTCCATCTGCATTGTGATAGGGTTAATTTATATGCCCTTACTGTTCACTTTCCTGATCTGATGTTGCAGAGACAGATATAATGCAATATTCAGATAATACTCATCAAAATCATAACATCCCTCTCCTCCTATAGTAAAATGCCTCAATAAAAAAGAAGAAAAGTACCAGAATAAGGATATATGGGAATATATCCTTCCTTACATCGAACATTTCTTTCTTAATTGTGAAGTTTTCATCACCAATGGCTTCAATCTGAAGGGAATTAGAAATGTCGGATTCCTTTTCATTTGAAAGACTTACTGCGATTTTATCAATTCTATCACCATAGCTTATATCATAGAATCCAATTTCATCTAAGATTAGATTGGTAGCATTTAGTCTCTTTCCAGAGGGCGTTTTTATTTCCATCCCCCCAACTACCGGCAGGTAGTCGCCAGTTTTGAAATTGTTTATTCCTATGGTGGGTTCTTCTCTCGTTATCCAATTTATTAGTTGTAACCAGAATATGGGAAATGAAGAACTGTAGTAGAAATTGCTCCAATTTGCATTGGGATTGATCCCTATGAAGGCTACCTTTCCATTCCCATACTTTTGATATGCAATAGCCGGTGAATTCCCGGTAGTGGCTATCACCACACTTTCATTCTTCTCTTTACATTTGATATGTTTCTTTGTGATGATGTTTGGAAATCTCTTTGATCCCTTGGGAACGACATCGATCAGTATCTCATGATCTAATTGAACGTGGATTTCTTCCCATTCTGTCCTCAATGAATCCAGTTCTACTGGGATTAATTCGTCCAAGTTTTTATTTTCAAAATTGCACAGATCAGAAGATGCTAGAAAGATTATATTGCCATTATTCTCTGCATAAAACCTCAAATCCCTAAATGTTCCCGGAAGGATGAACTCTGGTTTCAATTCACCCAGGATTACGACATCAAATTCATCAAACTTTGGGATTAATGGAGGCACAGCAATTCTAAGGTCTATATCCCTGGAAGATTCTAACGCGTATCTGAGATAGAGATCGCTTTCATCATCGGTTACTAAGAGAACCTTGTGTTTCTTTACCCCCGGAAGAAATGCCAACGCGATGTCGTCTGCAGAGAGAAAATCTTCATTTCTTAGCTTTACTGTAATGCAATGTGGATCCTCACTGATGCTGCCTTCATAATCAAATAATTTTTCAGAATTCGCAGCAATATCCTTTTTCATAGAAATCAGTGATTCATTATCCATAAAGATATCTGCCACTACCTCCTTATCTTCATCGTAAAAATTTCTGACCGTGAATGTGAGATAGAATTTGTATCTATTGGTAATAAATCTTTTAGCATTGATATCAACAATTCCGATGTTCCCCCCATCCCCATTGATCTTCACAAAATTTACACTGATATTCTCCCGGGAAGCGAGCCTTTGGGTAAGCATTATATCTGTGCCACTCCCGGGTGAAAGATCAGAGAGAACGTAGATCCTCTTGTTAATTCCCGATTTGGGTAGTATATCCCTGCTGAAGAGTATGGCGTCTCCAATATTGGAAGGGCTATCACTCGGGAGGGCATTCTCTACAGAGTATTTTGCATCTTCTTTATTCAGATTCTTTGAAAGAAGTATCGGAATATTCTCCGCAATTACTATGCTGATCAGGCTTTCCTCGTTCATTTTACCTATGAGTTCCTTGGCGATCTCCTTTGCCCTTGAAAATCTACTGGGCGTAATATCTGTAGATTGCATACTGGCCGAAGAATCGATAATTATCACAGAATTTTCCTTCACATTCTCTTCCTCCCGAACAATGAAAAATGGTTCTGAAATTGCAAAAACTAATAGGGTTATTATTAAAATCTGGATAATAAGCAGGGGGTCTCTGATGAACCTCTTAAAGAATGATCTAAACCGCTTGGATCTCTCCACCCCGAGTATGAACATGATGGAAGGAAATCTGATGTGCCTTGGCTTGGGCTTAATCAGATACAGAATAATGATAGGAATCAGGAGCAATAACCCCAATAATGCTAATGGAGTAGTAAGTTCAATAGGTTGCATATTACAGTATTGGAATACTTGATTAAATCTCTTTTTCTTTTCCTCGGCTCATGCCTTCTTTACCCTCAATACTGTTTTCAATACCCACAATGTGTTTAACTGCTTTGCTGAACTGCCCACTTCTTAACTATTCCTCCTGACCTATCTCAGTCAAAAAATACGATAAATTTATTTCAATAATTATTTGGAAAATACAATTAAATAAGTACAATTGAATAAGATGGATATTGATAAAATAAGAGGTGATTTTCCGATACTTGGGAAGAACATTATATATTTTGACAACGCTGCAACCACTCTAACGCCAAAACAAGTTCTTGATTCAGTATATAACTATTATACGAATTACAGGGCAAATATATACAGAGGCATATATAAATTATCCCTAAGGGCATCTAAGGAATACGATAAAGCCAGAGAGAAGGTTGCATCATTCATTAAGTGTAAACCAGAGGAATTGATTTTTAACAGAAATACCTCGGAGGGGATAAATCAGGTCGCATTAAGCCTGAAATTTGAGAAAGGTGACAGGGTTATTACAACAGCAATAGAACATCATAGCAATCTCCTGCCGTGGATGAAACTCAGGGATAAGGGTGTTGAAATAGATTTTGTCTTTCCAGATAAAGAAGGAAAATTGAATCCCAGAGATTTTAAGGAAAGGATAAACGATAAAACAAAAATTGTGGCGGTAACACATATATCCAATGTATTGGGTATAAAGAATCCTGTGGAGAGGATAGGAAAAATATGTAAAAAAGAGGATATTCTCTTCATTGTCGATGGTGCTCAATCGGCCCCACATATCCCCATAAATGTAAAGAAGATAGGGTGTGATTTCTTTGCATTTTCGGGTCATAAAATGTTAGCACCAACAGGGATAGGCGCCCTTTATATGAAATATGATTTAGTAAATGAATTAAATCCGGTCTATATTGGGGGCGGAACTATTAAAGATGTTTCTTTGTCAGAATATTCTCTTATGGACTCTGTTGTAAAATGGGAATCAGGAACCCCAAATATTTCAGGGGCTATTGGTTTTGGTAGAGCGGTTGATTATATAAACAGCATTGGTATGAAAAATATTGAAAGATATGAGGGTAAACTTACAAAAATGCTTCTGAAAGAACTATCTAATATTGATAATGTTATCATTTATGGTACGAAGGATTACAAAGATAAGATAGGTATAATCACATTTAATATTGAGGGTATCGATGCACATGAAGTGGCTAAAATATTAGATGAGAGAAATAATATATGTGTTCGCTCAGGTTATCATTGCACAATGCCCCTTTTCAAAAATGTGATAAAAGCAAATGAGAGTGTAAGGGCCTCATTCTACCTATATAATACAATCGATGAAATAAATACATTTCTATCTGTGATAAGAACACTTGCATAATTTCTACTATAACCTGCTTCTTCTACTATAACTCCACCTCTCACATAAATTTACCACCGTGCATCCCACGATCTTTTTTACTCTCGTTCACAGATGGAATTGTCAATGATGTTGATGTAGTAGTTGATATATTTAATTTTAATATATTCTTATTCTCACCTTTCTTCTGCTTACCCTTTTGCTTCTTCTTTTTTACACTGATGTGGGATTTAATAATATCGTCTATGCTTTTAGCCTCCTTTAAAATCTCCTTAACTTTTTCCTTCCTCCTGTATTTGAATTCATATATAATTTTAAGTCTTTCTTTAACGGTCATGTTTTTACTCATCTGGTCTCCAAATTCTTTATTTAACTCCGTAAGCTCAGATACCTTTTCCTTAAGGCTTTCTACCTCGTCTTTAATCTCCTCTTTTACAGCAGTCCAGTTATCAACAATTTTTTTGTATCTGAATAATCTTACAGTCAATACAGCATTTATAGCCTTTTTTATGCATGCGGAATAATTCCTATTCTTACAATAATTTTCAGCCCTTCTTAAAGCATCTCTTGCATTTTTTGGGGAATCATAATCTACAATATTCAAAGCCCTCCTCAGTGTAATATTTGCTCTATTAGAAAGTATCTTTATTGGTTTCGATAATCTCTTTGCTCTCTCTGCGAATTTCCTTCTGAACATTTCTCTAAATTCTTTTCTGAATTTCATTGATAGATTATTTGAAATAATTCTCTGTTTTATACCTCTTTTTGCTATCAATATTATTTCAACATCTGTTCTTTCTTTCAATTCATCTGCAATCTTCTCTGCCAAATCTGGTTTTCCTGTAACCATGACTCTGCTTATATTTCTTTCCTCTATCGCAGAAACAACATCATCTATCTGATCCATTCCCGTTACAATGAATGCCCTTGCCTGCGGCAGGTTTGGTGCATTTACAGTATGTGTGAAATTTGCCGCTGCTATAACTATAAGGGTGTGGGTTTTATTTAACCTTCTTGAAATTCTTCTCCTTATTATCCTTTTTATCTTTTCTCTATCCGTTTCATTTATTTCATCAATACTTATGTTCATACTTCTCAACCGTTCCTTTATTCTCCCCCTTATCCCTCTTTTTAATGCAATAAATGATACCCTCTTTACCCCAAGATTATTCATCTCTGATAATGTATTTGCAGGCATCTCCATGCTTGGTGTTAATAGAATTGGTATAAGTTTATCCCTTGCCTCTTCCTTCGCCTGAGCAAGAACATCATTATCTTTGAAGTTCATATCATCCTCAACCAACATTACTTCATCACTACCCTCTGGCCAGAAGTATTCTGCAACAGCCTCTGCAGTGCCATACCTTGTAACACCCCACAACCTTATTACTTCATATTTTTTATTTAGTGTATTTTCTATATCCTCGCTAACAACCGCAGGACCGCCAACAATAATTATCTTCTTTGGTGAAAACCCATTAATCACATTCATTGTTTCTTCAGAGATTGAATCCCCACCCGTAATAATGATTGGAATTCCAAATTTTTCTGAAACAGGAGCAGATACCATCATATCGGGATAATTCTTGTTGGAAACCAAAATCAAAGTATCCACATCTTGAGCAGAGACATTTATAATTAATACAAAAAACATCAGGAATACTAAAAGATTTTTTATTCTCATCTTCACTACCTCCTGTTTTAATTTTTAGTAATTTTTAGTTATAAATTGTTATTACTTTTTTTCAAATCCTCAACCCTCTTCAGAAATTCCTCTCTAAGTTTGTCACCAATGAATTCTCCCTTGAAGTGATCTGCCTTGGCGGCGATTGCCAATTTTGAGGCAAATATCCTGGAGATTTTACCCCTGAGATTTTTTGGCGATGATCTTATCTCCGGGAGCTGAAAGATTATCCCGTGCTTTGGCGGCTTTTTCTTAGTTCTCAAAAATCTAAAGAAGGATTCCTCCGCACCCAATATCTGGATAGTACTGGCTGGGAACCTGGAAAGCCTTTCTAAACTGCCAGCAATCGAGATCAATCTTGCCCCTAAGATGGGACCCGCTAATGCACTTATATTTGGGGAGATATCCTGCATTAATTCCTGGATATACTCCTCTGTATCCCTCCTGAAAGAATTTAGTTTTAGAATTAAATCTGAGAGTTTTTTTACTTCGTTAAGATCAGATCTGGAGAATTCCATCCCCATGGATTTCTTTTTTGCATCTCGAATATTTTTAGCAATGCCTGGATCAATTGGGGCTTTATCCCCCAAGGCTATAATTTCTGCGTATAGTTCATGTTTCTTTACCAAGGTGTCCAGTTCTGGAAAATATAGGGAATACCATTCCCTGAGCCTTCCTATTAATCGATTACTCACTTCTTCAATATCATCAAGTGAACATACTGCCTGAATCAGTATCTGATCCCTCTCCAGTACCCTCAATTTTTTCTTGGTCAATTCCAGATTTGATAGAAAGATTAATTCCGAAATTTCTTTTTTAGAGACCCCGATTTCCCGTGCTATATCTAATGGATTAATAGATTCTTTATCCTCAATAAAATCCATCTCCAGATTCTTGCCAAGAAATCTTCCCGGATTCTGAACGTGGATCTCTTTGATTCCCGTTTCTCTTAATTCATCTATCATCTGAATCTCTTCCCGACAGACACCCCCCTCAATCTGCAACAGCCTTTCTGCGACCTCCTCTGGATCCGATGGAAAAGGTATCCTCTTGATAATCTTTCCATTCTTCAATGCAAATGTTCCAAGTACGTTGGTGGTTAGTTTTATCATCTTGAGAATTCTCACATTCGACAATTCTAGTCAGAATTAAAAGTCTTCCTAGGTCTAAAATTCTGGTATTCAATTCACTGAATTTAAACTTTATGCAAACTAGTTCCAGTAGTCCTCTCCAGTTTCCCCTTTTTCTTCTTTCCCTCTTTTTTCTTTTCACCCCTGGTAAGTACCAATATCACTATGATTATAATAATCAGCACCACCAGGATTAGAATGAGCACCAGATACTTGCCTCCCGCTTCTGGCTTTACCTCCCGAGTAATGCTCGTTTTTTCATAGTTTTGATCTATTGCGGTGATGGTAACATTTCCGGTTACATTTGACTTGACTATATCCAGAATTGCCTTTCCATTTTCATCTGTCAGTATCTCCTCATGGAATTCGGCGGTGTCAAAGGAAATTGCAATATTAGAAACCGGTTTTCCTGAACTGACAGCGGTGACTATGAGATTATTTCCTTCGATCTTAGATTCAAGAACTAATGGATATGGTCTAACCGTAAAGGCCTCGGTTGCCGTTTCATACCCAGATTTAGAAGCAGAGATTGTATATTCACCAGCGATTGAGGGTTTATAACTCTTTTCATAACTCTCTCCAATAGATTCCTTTTCACCATTTGGCTTAATTATCTTAATATCTGCAGTAATCAGATTTCCCTGACTGTCTTGAACCACGAACTCTATTGTATCACCGAGATCTATTTCCTTAGAACTTAATTTTAATGAAAGAATTCCCCGTATATTTATTTTCTTTATGGCATCTGAGTAGCCATCTTTTTTAACCATCATTGTGTATTCCTTGGGCTCTGTTAAATTGAAGGTAAATTTTCCATTAGCGTCAGTAGTCCCACTCACATCAGTATCCTTAATAGAAACACTGGCTCCAGAAACTGGTTTGTTTTCCTGATTTTTAACAGTTACCGTGATATCTACATTGGGCAATAACTTTTCGGAAACAGTAATCTTAAAGACATTATGAGCATTGAATTCCTTTGTTGTTGTAGTATATAATGGGGCCTCTACCTTCAACTTATATGTTCCAGAGGATTTTGGTGTATAGGAAATTTTACCATCATCTGGTGTAGTGAATTCTTCGGTAGTCCCATCTGGCTTGGTAATGGTAACATTGGCACCCTTCAATGCACTTCCTTCAGAACTTGTTACCTTTATCTCAATTTCTTTACCAACCTCCTGATCCTTGGGATTAATTTCGATCACGATCGCTCCTCTTTCTAAGATGGTAATATGCTTGATCTCACTGTCACTATAACCCTTCTTTGTTGCAATTATGTCAAAGGTGCCAGTAGAATCCACCCGGAATGTTGCATATCCCTGTGCATCTGTGTTGTATGTCTTGAGTCCTCCCGGCCCGCTTACAGCTATCTTGGCACCACTAACAGGTTTATCACTATCATCTGTTACCCTTACCCTTATATCCTGTCCAACCATTGGTTCAGCGGGCTCTGGATCACTGACCCTTAGGAGATGTCTTAGATCTATAGTAGTTGTGTACTTACAATAATTCCCCCTCTCTTCCCAGACATCTATCTGGTATTTTCCATAGGGATTATCTTTAAATTCATCCTCCTTGGATAATTTTACCTCTACCTCACCATGCCTGTCTGTTTTATCATCCCAGAATTCATCATCCTTATCCCATTCATTATCATCACCGAGGTGGGTAAATTTTACGGTGATATCCTCTAATTCGTCACCATCTTCATCCTTTACGGTTATCGTGATTTTATCATCTGGTGTGGGTTTTTCTGGATCTATATCTACCTCAAGATCATCGCCATCTATCTTCAGATCTGCTTCATCGCTCTCACTGGGTTTTATGTCGCCAGAGACTGTTACTTCTACCCTCTTTCTTCCACAATTATAACCCATGAGGTTATCTTCCCATAAATCATCCTTATCCAGATCCTTGGAACTTATGTTTATGATATATGGTTCATTCTTTACCAGATCCACCCTTTTACTATCATCATAGACTAGCACATTATCAATCTTTATTTCAATATCCACATCCACATCATCTTCAGTATCATCTGGATCTTCTAACTCTATATGGATATAAAAATCCTTTCCAACATCTATCTTCAAATAATCGTCCCCGATGTCATCCTTCTCTTTAGAAAGGGTAACGGTAATATCATCCACATCAACCTTTGCAGATGCGCTCATAGCAGCCCCTAAAACCAGAAAAGTAATTATAATAATTGCAGAGATTCTTCTATCCATTTTTTCAGCCTCCATCTAATTTCTTCTAATTTCTTAATTATTGTATAG
>QMZG01000025.1 GCA_003663045.1 Candidatus Altarchaeales archaeon | reverse complement strand
TAATGGTAAAGCTCAAGAGTAGGGATAAGATCATTACCGCACAGGGTGCCGGCAGTGATATAGTTCTTGCGAGTGTAGATGCCATGATAAATGGATTGAATTCGATAATGAGTGGATTGAAGTGAGGTATTACCATCGCAATTGAAATGAAAAGGGCAGAAAAAATTTTAAGAATATACTGAAATGTCATCACATAATTCTTTAAATAATTCTTTAGATAATGCCGCACAGGATATGAAGTATCTCCTTGATAGAAATTATCCTAAGAGTACCGCACTGAATCTGGTTGTGAATCATTACAAATTGAATAAAGAACAGAGAAACTTTCTCGTTAGATATGTATTTTCAGATGATGAGATCAGGGATCATAAATCAAAATTAATTTCTATAAAAAAAATTTCTGGAAAGGAGGTAGTGATCGATACCTACAACACTCTGATAACTGTTGAAGCGATACTGACTGGAAGGGAAACCGTGAAAGGAATGGATGGTTTTTTAAGGGACACCTCCGCTATTTTTTCTAAATACAGATTTGATAAAAATTCAAAAGAGGCGGTGAAGAAAATTCTAGAGGTTCTCTTTAAGTATAAACCTAAGTCAATTTTATTTATCCTCGATTCACAGATTTCAAAGAGTGGGGAACTCGCATCTTTTATCAGAAATGAACTGAAAAAATTCTCTCTGGGTGGTAATGCAAAAACAAGTAAAAGGGCAGATTTTGAAATAATAAAATTAAACCAGATCACATTTACCTCCGATAGTGCCATAATTGAAAGGGTAGATAAGGTGGTGGACATAGGGATGGAGATTATCTCATCTTTCTAATACCATAAAATCTTGCAATCTCTAAAAGATGATCCGGAGTCAGGTATCCGATAACTCGTCCAGAATCTACAACCAGAATAAAATCCTTGGTTAGGAGGGTGGCTATCTTTTCCTCAATCTTGAGGTTTGCATCAACTATGTCAAATCTTCTACTGGTCAAATTTCTTACCGGAATTTTATCAAAATCCCTCTGATCAATTTCTTTTATATCATCTATATTTAGGATTCCAATCAACTTTCCGCTGTGATCGGTAACGGGATAATGATCCTGTTGAGGATAAGCAATTAAATCCAGGAATTCCTTCACAGTGGTGGATTCATTTACATATCTCATGTTGGGGATGGCTACACTTCTAAGAGTCATGCCATGAAGTGCGTGCTTCATTCTCACTATCCTAAATTCACTTGGCCCAGCCATTAGTATAAAGAATGCGATTAAAATTAGAATAAACCCAAACCTCAGGCCTGCAATGAACATTAGAATTGCCAATATCTGACTGATCTGAACCGCTATTTTAGTAGCTTCTACATAATCAATCCAGAGAGCAAGTATAGAACGTAAAACCCTACCACCATCCATAGGAAACGCTGGGATTAGATTAAATGCACCTAGTATGAGATTTATAGCAACTATTATGACAAAGATATTTGGAACAAATAAAATGTCTTCAAAGATTTTATCCAAATAGAAATAATCAAAAAAGTTGATAGTCAGTAAAAAATTCGGCCAGAATATGAGCAAGATAGTTAGGGATAAAAATAAGAGTACGAAATTGGTTAAAGGTCCTGCAATTGATACCTTAAACTCCAGCTTGGGATCTTCCGGGACATCTATATTAGCGGCACCCCCAATAGGAGTCAGGGTTATCTTTGGAACCTTTATACCATTTCTCAATGCTACTATAGAGTGTGCAAATTCATGTATCAGGACGGTGCCAAACAATAGGAGAAATAAGGAGAATACCTTTATACCATAGAATGTACCATACATCAAACCGATGAATCCTCGATATTCTGCAAGTCCATAAAGGGATGCACCAAAAAGAAACAGAAAAAATACGATGATGAAGGTGATGTGCAATTCAACCGAAATTCCAAATAATCTGAAGATTCTGTAAGATGATTGCATTTTTAGATGAAAAGAATGCCTCAATGTATTGCATCTGCTGACTTAAGTCCGTACTCACCTCAACCCCTTTGCATAGCAGTTGTTCCAGTTCTTGATACCTCCTTTATCCCTATACTTCTTGTTAGGTTAATAAATGCATCTATCTTTTCAGAATCTCCAGTAATCTCGACCGTAATAGAATCTGGATTCACATCTACCACCCTGCCTCTGAATACATCTGCATACTGCATAACCTGAGACTTCTGTTTTTCATGTGGTGTATGGATCTTGATCAAGCATAATTCTCTACAAATTGATTCATCCCTGCTGAGATCAGTAACCTTTATCACATTCACCAGTTTGTTCATCTGCTTTTCTATCTGCTCTAAGGTTTTATCATCCCCCCTCGTTAAGATAGTCATTCTGGCAATATTGGGATTCTCTGTTGGACCCACCGTTATACTTTCTATGTTAAATCTCCTTCTGGTAAACATGGAAGCTACCCTTTGCAGAACTCCGGGTTTATGCTCCACCAAAGCAGTAAAGATATGGGCTCTCATTTTTCGGATTTATTTAGTTTCAAGGGTAAGTATTAAAACTATTAGTTTACGCTTATATAAAATGCCTAAAGCTGAAGATAAGGGAAATTGGAAAATGGGGGATGAGTATCCTGAGGTGGGGGAGTTTGTCATAGGAACGGTTCAAAGTATATTTAAGCAGGGGGCATTTATCACCTTAGACGAGTATGGAAATAAAAAGGGCATGCTCCATTTGTCTGAGATCTCGTTGAAATGGGTTCGTAATATTCGTGATTATGTGAGGGAGGGGCAGAAGGTAGTACTTCAGGTTCTTAGTGTAAACCCCGAGAGGGGGCATATTGACCTTTCCCTCAGAAGGGTAAGCGATGCTCAGAGGAAGAGAAAACTACAGGAGGTAAAGCAACGACAGAGGGCAGATAAATTGTTAAAGATACTGGCAGATGAATTAAAGGTTTCTCCAGATGAAGTAGATAATAAGATCGGGAAAAAATTACTGAAAGAATTCGATAGTTTATATGAAGGACTAGAAGCAATTGCCGGTGATGATAAAATTGTGGATAGACTCTCACTGAATGAAAAATGGAAATCTGCACTTATCGATATAGTGAAAAAGAATATAAAGCCCCCATTTGTTTATATTACTGGTTATGTAGAATTAAGAAGTTATGAACCCAATGGCGTAAACATTATTAAAGAATCCCTAAAAAAGATAGAGAATTATAAAACTGATTCAGATTTTGAGATCGAAGTAGGCTATGTTTCTCCACCCATCTACAGGGTTAAGGTGCGCTCCAAGGATTATAAGTCTGCAGAGAAACTCTTGAGAAATGCTATTGAGAAGGGTATAAATTACATAGAAAAAAATAGTGGTATTGGAGAATTTCATAGAAAAATTGAAGAGGTTAGAAAATGATGTGATTTTTCTAAAGAAATAAAGAAAAAATGAGAATTCATAAATGTCCAATATGTAATTCTTATACATTGAAGGATATCTGTCCAAAATGTGGCTCGAAAACCTTTGAAGCAAAACCACCAAAATTTTCCCCGGATGATCCCTATGGTAAGTACAGAAGGATGATGAAGAGAGAGGAGGAAAAGGCCTCATCCTCCTTAACCTGACACTTATGGTTTCTCTTGAAACAAGATCTTGTTTTAATTTAATCTTTTCCCATAAAGTTAAAAAATGCTCGAAGAGATAGCAAAAAAGGAGGGAATTTCCATGGAGAAGCTAGAAAGGAATGTAAGGAATGGTTCAGTGGTTATAGTGAAAAATGCAAAAAGAGAAATTCCCCCCCTGGCGATTGGTGCTGGAACGAAGGTAAAGGTAAATGCAAATATTGGAACATCTCCAGATGTGGTTGATCTAAAAAGAGAGCTGAAAAAAGCCAAAACCGCTGTAGAATATGGTACCGATACGCTAATGGACCTAAGCATTGGTGGCGATCTGGATGAGATCAGAAGGAAAATCTTAAAAAATACAAACGTTCCTTTGGGTACTGTGCCCATTTATCAGGCATTTTTGGAGGAAAAGATCGATATGTCTTCAGAATCAATTCTTAAGGTAATAGAAAAACACTGCATGGATGGGGTTGATTTTCTCACACTACATTGTGGTATAACCAGGGATATTGTGGAAAATCTGAATAAGAGGTTAATCCCAATAACGAGTAGGGGTGGGAGTTTTCTTGCCGCATGGATGATTGAAAATCAAAAAGAGAACCCATTGTATGAAAATTTTGATCGGATCTTGGAGATAGTTAAGGAATATGACGTGGTTATTAGCTTGGGTGATGCCCTGAGACCAGCCTGCCTGCACGATTCTTCTGACATAGCACAGATGCAGGAGCTTATAAATCTTGGTAAACTGACTAAGAAAGCAAGAAAGGAAAACGTTCCGATTATCATTGAAGGTCCTGGGCACGTTCCCTTGGACCAGATTGAGATGAATGTTCTTCTGGAAAAAAGAATCTGTGACAACTCCCCTTTTTATGTCCTTGGACCACTGGTTACTGACATAGCTTTAGGTTATGATCACATTTCGGGAGCAATTGGTGGTTCTATCGCTGGAATGTATGGGGCAGACTTTCTGTGTTATGTAACTCCCTCAGAGCATCTTGGTTTACCCACTGTAGAGGATGTCAAAAATGGTGTAATAGCCTCCAAGGTAGCGGCACATGCCGCAGATATAGTCAGACTCGGAGATACTAAGAGGGATGACGAACTCTCCAAGGCAAGAAAGGAACTTGACTGGAACAAGATGTTTGAGTTATGCATTGACAAAAAAATTAAAGAAGCACATTCTGAACTGATTGATAAAAAGGTTTGTACTATGTGTGGGAAGTACTGCGCTTTAAAGATCGTGAATGAATATCTTGGTGGATAAACAGAAATGGACATCGCCACATTTACCTTTATCATACACTCCTTTGTGGCTTTATTTGTAATAATCGATCCATTTGGAAACGTTCCAATATTCATTACACTCCTCGAGAGATTTAAGGAATCTGACAGGGATTTGATGATTAGAAGGGCTATTATATTTGCTGCCGTAACCTTGATTATACTTACCCTGACTGGAAATATGATATTTGAGTTATTAGATATTAAGATGTATTCCTTTAGGATTGCCGGCGGGATTCTTCTTCTGATAATCTCCATAGAGATGCTATTTGGAAGGAAAAGTAGGACCGAGGCATCGGAGGACATAGAGGAGGAGAAGGAGAATATATCAATTACACCATTGGCTATCCCCCTACTTACTGGACCTGGAGCAATAACTACTGGAATTGTTCTCTTTGACAATGCCGAGAATGATATAAACAAGATTTTTCTAATGATTAATATTGTTCTGATATTTCTAATTTCTTATTTCATACTCTCAAAATCAAATCTCATCTTTAGAATTCTCGGAAAAACCGGGACGAGGGTAATTACCAGGGTTATGGGTTTAATGTTGTCAGCCATAGCAATTCAGTTCATTCTCACTGGGATCTCAGAGGCGGTTTTTGATCTGGGTATTGTTGTTTAATGGTCATATAATAAAATCAAATTATCTTCGCATATCTCGCCTCATCCCCAAGTTCCTCCTCAACTCTCAGTAATTGATTATATTTGGCGGTCCTTTCCGATCTGCATGGCGCTCCAGCTTTAATCTGTCCCGTTCCCAATCCCACAACGAGATCCGCTATGTAGGAATCTTCAGTTTCTCCCGATCTGTGGGATACCATAACATTCCAGTTATTTTTCACAGCCAGTAAAGCGGCATCTATCGCCTCTGAAATTGTTCCTATCTGGTTTATCTTCAAGAGTAAAGCGTTACATGCCTTTTCCTTAACCGCCATTTCTATCCTCCTTACATTTGTAACGAGAAGATCGTCTCCTAAAATCTGCACCCTCTTTCCAAAATTTTCAGTAAATGAAATCCACGAATCCCAGTCATCCTGTGCGAAGACGTCCTCTAAAGAAATGATGGGATAATCCTCTATTAAATTTCCATACCTATCTGACAGTTCATCTGGGGTTAGTTTATTCCCTTCGAGGATATATTTTCCATCTCTATAAAATTCTGAAGCGGCAGCATCTATTCCCAGATTTATTTTTTTTTCATGGCCGGATTTCTCTACAGATCTCCATATAAGATCAAGTGGTTCTTCCATCCCGCTCAATGGAGGGGCAAAACCACCCTCATCACCAACATTTATGGCATTCTTTCCATACCTGTCCTTTATGATGATCTTTAAATTTTGATATACCTCAGCCGAAATCTGAATTGCTTCTTTAAAATCTTTCGCACCAGTTGGGAGGATCATATATTCCTGAATGTCAAGTTTATTTCCGGCATGGACTCCTCCATTGATAATATTCATGGAAGGGACTGGGAGGATGAATTCATTGTTTTTAGATAATCCTCCGAGATATTGATAAAGAGGGATTTTCTCTTCCAAAGCGGCAGCCCTCGAAACGGCCATACTCACGGAAAGGATAGCATTAGCCCCCAGTTTTGATTTATTTTCGGTTCCGTCCAATTCTATCATCAATGCATCAATCTTCTTCTGATCTCTACAATCCAAGCCAATTATCTCTTTTGAGATAATTTTGTTTACATTATCAACGGCCTTCCGGACCCCCTTACCGAGAAATCTCTCATCCCTGTCCCTTATCTCTATGGCTTCATGAATCCCAGTACTTGCTCCAGAAGGAACCATTGCTCTGGAAATCCCGCTCCCTGTCTTTACATCCGCTTCAACGGTTGGATTCCCCCTTGAATCCATGACCTCTCTGGCTTTTACATTTAGAATTTTGAATTTTTCCATTTTATTAATATTATGATAGATTTATGATAGAAATCAATTATATTAATTATATTAATTATAACAAACCAGAGAGTTTGATCATCATGGCGTACATCAACCCTCCGGGTTGAGTGCACCTTAAATTCCATATTTATCTCTTTAATCTACATCATTAACTACCCCTCACGGGGGTCACCCAAGTGGAGAAATGACACTATTCTTGATCAATGAATCTGGGGGTTAGTGAGGGGTTACACTTTAATAAACAACGAATTTAAAAATAGATTCATCTTGGATAGGGTTTTTCTTCATCAAGATTTTATTTTCTCTACATCCGATATTTTCTTCCTTTTACCCTTTTATACATATTTTCTTGAAAAGATAATCAATTCTTTTTAGGTAATATCACCAATAAATAACCATGTTTCAGATGGATTTAATAGCAGAGATAAAGAATATGGTCGATCCCTATCTTGTGCCATGCACACTGAGCATAATAAAGTTCTTGCTGATAATAATAGTTGGGAAGATTTTAATATCCCTCTTCTTAGGGTATCTGAAGGCGTATTTTAAAAAGAGTGAAAGACTTGAAGAAACTGTGGAGATATTTATCTATAATATAGTATCTACCATTTCTTGGGCATTTATTCTTATGATTGCCCTAGGTACCATTGGAATTGACATAACCCCCATAATTGCCGGCTTTGGGGTAGCGGGATTTGTAGTAGGCTTTGCCTTAAAAGATACCCTAAATAATTTTGTTGCGGGTGTAATGCTCATCTTTTATAGACCCTTCAAGGTTGGGGATGTTGTTAAAGCCGCTGGAATAACTGGAAAGGTTACAGAGATCGGGATTAGTATGTCGGTACTGAAGACGGAAGACAATCTGATTGTAATTATACCAAACTCCAAGATCTGGGGAGCACCGATAACAAATTATACCAGATCCGATGGTTTTAGGTGTTGAAACCTATATCTCAAATTCTTTCTTAAACTCGGAAGCATAACCATCAACATCAACAATCCTTTTCACCACACCCTTTCTCTTTGCAAAAATTCTCGCCTTTACTGCATCGTTCTTGTATTCTTCTGGAATAACGAGTTCATTTATAAGGTATGTGTGGGTTATCTTCATCTCCTTGAAGTTTTTGTTTTCAGAATCAAAGCAGATTTCATTCATAACCGTATTGAGAAAGGAGATATCAAAAACTGCAGTAAAGAATTTATCATCTATTTCAGATCCAGGTTTTGGCAGCTTCTTCTTTGTCTTCAGTTTGAATCCTCCACCCTCAGAATATAAATCAAGAAAGAAGTACGCATCTTTGAATTCTTCATAGAGCTTGAGGAGTTCATCTGAAACAAAATCTCCCTTTAACTCGCTGTTAAAGAGGCCTCGTTTCTTTTTAGTTTTTGAGATCAATTTCGATTTAATTTCTCTTTTAGAAAAAATATTACCAGAAACCTTTATATTTCCATTAGAATTTCTTAAAATCAATTCACTCAAGATATTTACGTAGTCAGCCGTTCCATTAACCTTGATGTCTTTGTTGCTTTTTTTCAAGGAAATAACTGGTCCATGAAATTCCCCTCTACCATATCGAATAAATTTCTGATGAATGTAATCCTGTTCTTGATCGCCTTGAAAGATTTCTTTTATGAAATTCATTCCATGGATGACCTTCTTTTTTTCTTATATTGGAACCGGTAGAGAAATTAAAAAGTTATTTATTTTGAATTATATATTGTGAAGTTATATATTGTGAAGTTGGCATTGAGTGTAAAACAATTTCGACAAAAGAATTCCCTAAATCCTAAGGGAATTGTATGGTTCTATGGTCTATGGAAACTGTGAGGAAAATGGAGATAAAGAACAAAATAATCATTGTTGTCATCTTTAGTATCCTTGTATATATGGCATTTTTAATCTTTGGGGAAATAGATAAATTACTTACCGCCTTCAATAATTTCAACTGGGTATATGTCCCCTTGATATTATTATTAACTTCTTTGAATTATATCTTAAGATTTATAAAATGGGATTACTACCTAAGTTGTCTGAGGATTAACATAAGCAAAAGGGATAGTATAGTACTATTTTTAAGTGGACTATTAATGTCAATCACACCAGCAAAATCGGGGGAGGTTTTCAAATCATACTTACTGAAAAGATTAAAAGGAACGAAGATGAGAAAATCTATTCCAATCGTCTTTGCGGAGAGAGCAACGGATATATTTGGGCTTGTAATCCTTGCCGCTATTGGTTTTTCTGCTTTTCCTTATGGAAAGGATGTACTTTTTATTATAATGACTTTCATCTTAGTTACAATTTTGATTACCCAGTCGAGGGATATCTGTCTGGGATTGATTGATTTTATTGGGAGATTTCATTTTGTATCTAAATTCACAAACAAGTTTTATGAATTATATGAGAGTGCATACACACTCTTCAGTTTTAAGAATCTCTTAATCGCAGTCTCGATAAGTGTGATTTCTTGGTTCTTTGAATGTTTGGCCTTGTTCTTTGTTTTAAAAGGATTCGGGACAGATCCATCTTTGCTTTTTTCTATATTTGTCTTTAGTTTTTCCACCATAGCTGGTGTCATATCAATGATTCCAGGGGGTTTGGGTGTGGCAGAGGGTAGTATGACCGGATTGTTTTTGATAACTGGAATTCAAAAGGCTGTTGCTGTTAGTGCAACTTTGATAATAAGATTCTGCACGCTCTGGTTTGGTGTTTTAATCGGGTTAATAGCTTTATACAGATTTAGAACTAAATTTACAGAGTATAATAATAAACTAGAATGAATATTAAAGATATAACAAAAAAATTAAAGCATAGAAAATCAGAGATTTTTCTAGTTCTAATCCTGATCTTTGCTGCTTTCCTGAGATTAATTTTTTTTGTAGGTCCTTGTTGTGATGACGATGTTGCCTATCTAAACAGCGCTTACAATATCGTAAAATTAAACTTTGTTGAATTACACAACGGCTATAGTTTTGCCTATCGAACTATGATGATATTGCCAATGGCTCTTTCATTCAAAATTTTTGGTATATCCGAATTTACAGCCTCCCTTTATATACTCTTGACGTCTCTTGGGAGCATTATAGTCGCTTTTTTTATTGGAAAATTTTTATTCAATGCGCGTGTGGGGATCTTCGCGTCGTTATTGCTGGCATTTTACCCTCTTGAAGTTATATACAGCACCCATATAGTTCCTGACATACCAGTGGCATTTTTCATGGGGCTAAGCGTGTTGGTTTTCCTTTATGCAGAAAAAAATGAGAAGGACAAATTTTATATTCTTTCGGGTGTTACAGCTGGATTGGCATATCTTGTAAAAATCACGGCAATATTAATCGTTCCATTCATTTTATTTTACGCGATTTTTTTGTTAAAAAGAAATAAAACGAAGGCAATTCTAAGATTCCTATTGGGTTTCTTATTAATCTTCGTAATTGAAATGTGCTACTCATATTATTTCACCAGCGATCCATTTACCCATTATAGGTCTCATGTTTCTGCACAGAAAGCATGGGGACATATGAGGAAAAAAAGCATGGATGAGATTAAAGCACAACTATTATTTTATCCAAATCTCATGTTAGGTAGAGGCATTCTTGCATTATCCCAACCGGATATTATGCTAAGTAAAGGGATTATTAGAGACATATCCCCCTATTGTGGATATTTCTTCTGGTTATTAGTCTTATCTATACTGTTCCCTTGGAGCTACAAAAAAGATGGAAAAAGATTTCTGATAGTACTGTTCTGGTTCTTTTCAATTTTCCTTTTCTTGCAATTTGGGACTATGGACATAGGAAGATTTGTATTGATACACAGGCTTACCAGATTCATAACCATACTTTCCATTCCCATGTCATTGGTCATAGCGCATTTTTTAGATGTGCTTATTGGGAAAAAGCCATTTGTAGTGATGCTTGTAATTTTAGGTTTATTCTTTTTACCTTTATTCTTAGATTCACTGGCAAGAATAGATTTGGTGACAAGTTATGAAAATAACCAAATACTTGGGGATACAAGAGAACTTTGTAGTGTATTGAAGACGCTTCCAAAAAAGGATATCTATTTTTATCAATTTACACGTGAATTCGGTCTGCTCAAATTTTATTTTAATTTTGATGAAGATAACCAACTAAAATTACTTTATGATAAATCATGTGATTCGATAAGAAATGCATATGTTGTAACAGATGACAATCGTTGGTTTTTTGAAGGCGGTCCAGAATATCCAGAATGCTTTAAAAATCCCCCTGAAAACTGGAAATTGATTGCAACTATCGAAAAGGCTGATGAAGGAATTTACAGAAGATTCGATCCAAAAATTTATTATGTCCCATAAAATTATGCAAATTTAAGCTATGTAGAAATCCTTTAGGATTTCTAGCGTAAAAAATCTAACATACCTATATATGTTGTAGCAGATGTTTCTCAGTTTGCTTTCCTTGTTCCTCAATCTGTTACTTCTTGAGTAGT
>QMZG01000024.1 GCA_003663045.1 Candidatus Altarchaeales archaeon | reverse complement strand
TTTTTATGCAATATTTATAAATAGATTATTAATTACTTACGATGCCAATTATCAGCATATCCCTGAGTGATAAACTCCTCGAGGAGACGGACAGAATCCAGAAGGAACTTGGTTTCTCTGGAAGGTCGGAGGTGATCAGGGCGGGGGCAAGGATGCTCATAGCAGATAGTAGGGAAAAAGAAAAATTGGTTGGCAGGATAAATTCGATACTCCTATTGATCCATAACAAGAAGGTGGAGGACATAGTTACAGAGATAAAACACAGGTTTGAGGATATAACAAAAACACAGATACATAGCCATCTAAGAGAGAACAAGTGCCTGGAGGTATTTGTCTTGGATGGCGATGCAAAAAGAATAAAGGAAATAACCAGATTATTCCAGGCAAGTGGAAAAATGGAGTATGTTAAATTAATTGTGGCGTAATATTTTATGGTAAAGATCATCAAATACTGATAAGTACTCTTTCGGTGCATTGAAATTTGATGTAAACCTTATGCCCATAAATTTCAGGAAAAATTGAAGAGGGATAAGTCCGAGCATTTTGGTTTAGTAGTGTTTTTTGCCCAAAATTTGTCGAATTTCGGTTATTAAAGGCTGAAGGCATTCAAATTCTCCTATGATCCCCAATCTTCTTTTCTAGGGATTTTAGAAATGAGGGTTCATATTCCCATAGGAGTTCCTCCTTCTTCAGATCCTCCAATTTGATTATATGATTCTTCTTTATCTTCTTTATTCTATCCATGTCTTTAATACAGATTTTTAAGAGGTCCGATACCCTATCTCCGCTAACCATCTTGGGCAATATTACATAATCTGCTCCGGCATTATAAAGTTCCAATGCCTGATTGAGGTGATCTGCAGTTATAAATATCAGGGTCTCTGGGTTTCTTTTCTTTGTTTCAAAAATCAGGAGGTGATTCGCATCTTGATCTGGGATAGTAGAAATAACAATTTCTGCATCCCTCAGATCAATCCTTTCCAAGATTTCCGAATCCCCTATATCTCCATATATACAGGGAATTCTCTGTTCCAGTAATCGTTTGATAATACCTGGATTATAGTCTACTACCAAAAAATCCCTTCCCAATTTTCTCAATGTATCAACGATCCTTGAACCCATCCTATGGCAGCCACATACTATGACGTGCTTTTCCGATCTTTCTGGTATATCCTCCAATTCTCTATCTTTAGAGATCCTGTCAAATATTCTAAGAATTTGAATTAACCTATTATAGAGCCACTTTCCATGAATTATGAAATATGAACTGGCAGTAATGGTTACAAGGGCAATCCATGTTATCAGAGAGAATGTCCCTTCATCTATATGACCTAGAGTTTGACCCTCCATCACCAGGATCAATGAAAATTCAGATATCTGGGCCAACGAGATGGCGGTCAGGAAGGATGTCCTTTTTCCATAGCCGAACAAAGTGGCAATGATGAACATAATTAAAACCGTACCCAATAAAACAAACATGGAGAATATGATAACCTCTTTAGTTAAAGGATTTTCGATGGTGATGACTAATAAATTTATAAAGGAACTAATGAATGTTGATACGCTTGTAAATTGAATCCCTGGGATTCCGATAGTAACCTTCATTCCCAATGAAGCAAAGAAGATGGTGACAAAGAAATCCTTCAGGGATCTTATCCTGCCAACTATCTCCAGATTATAGGGAAATGAAGCCAGGCTTACTCCAGCTAGAAATGAACCAATGGCAATCGGTGGAATCTCAAAGCCCAAGAGATAGAGGAATACCAAGTATGTAAATAAGGAGAAGAGAAAACACCAAGAGAGCGCAAATAAAAATAATAATTCAATAGATTTGGCAGCAAATCTTATAAATAAGGGAAGAATAAATCTACTGCTAACCATGGCAATAGAAATTAGACCTATACCCGTTATCATAGATGCAGTTAGGAGTGAGGGTGAAAATTTCTTTAATGTGGGGAGAGCAGCTAAAACTAGGATAGTCACTACATCCTGAACTAACAGGGTTCCTAAAACTATCTTTCCATGCAATGTATCCAATTCATTCTTATCTGACAATAGTTTGATCACTACCATAGTACTGCTAATGGTGAGGGCAAATGCTATGTAAAATGGAGTGAGTGGATAATCTGAAGATATGGATCCAAGAGATATCGCGAGGATGTATCCGAAGATGAATGTGACGATTATCTGTCCCAGACCACAACCCACCGAGACCTTTCCCACATCCTTAAGCCTCTTTATATCCAATTCCAGACCCACCATAAACAACAGAAAAGCGATACCTAATTCTGCCAATATATCTATTATGTCTTCCTGTGTTATCAAACCCAGAACAGGTGGACCTATCAACATACCCGCAAGTATATATGCAAGTATCAGAGGTTGTTTAAGATATCTGGCTATAAACCCCAAAAATGTTGCTGCGACTATTATGATCCCGATATCTAGAAGAAGGGTCATCCCAATTTCCATTTTCGTTTTATATACTGTGTGTTATATATTGTTGTTATCTTCTAAAAATTCCAATGTATCATAATGGCAGAATACTATTATGACATAGAGGTTGGTTATACAGACCCCGAGATCATCAGAAGATTAAGAACGGGGGGGAAAACATGGGGAAAAGCCTCATTTGATCCCTTAGCGTGCAAGATCATCACAATCCAGTATCAAGCACTGGATAGGTCTGGCAGGGGCATAGGTCCACTGAAAATTTTAAAGGAATGGGAATGCTCAGAAGAGTTAATTATTAAAGAATTTTCCAAGATACTGAATCCAAAGAGGGTGTGGGATTTCATTCCGGTTGGATATAATATATACTTTGACCTTGGAATGTTCAGGAGAAGGGCAGAAGTCTATGGCATTTACTATGATGAATGGTTTATCTATCATAATCTCCCCTGTATTGACATCAAACATATTTGCTTGGCAATGAATAATTTTCAGTTCAAGGGCTGTGGCTTGGATAAATTTACTGGAAAGGAGCATTCTGGTGCTATAGTCCCTGTGTGGTATCACGACCACGAATATGAAAAGATTATTAACTATGTAGAAAAGGAGGCACGGGAGTTTATCTTATTCTATCAAAAATTAAAGCAGAAGATGCCGGAGTTTAGAAGATGGATAAAAAACAGATAATTACAAGGCTTAAAGAATTGAGAAGGGAGGACCCATCATTTATGGACGGGAAGATAATCTCATCTGTATCTACCGAACCCTTGGATATAGCCTTGGAGGCATTCAGGATTTTTTCAGATACCAATGCTCTGGATACATATATATTCCCCTCCATTCAGAAGATTGAAAAAGATATCATAAAATGGTTCGGGATTCTTTTGAATAACCCCCAGATTTCTGGTTACATAACCACCGGTGGTACCGAAGCCAATATGGCAGCATTATACGCAGCAAAAAAGATCTATCCCAAAAGGAAAGAGCTCGTTGTTCCAGAATCTGCTCATTATTCTATACAACGGGCTGCCGATCTGATGAATCTGAGGGTTAGATGGACAACATTAGATGAAAATTTTAAGGCAGATATTGATTCAATAAAAAGTGAGATAAACAAGGATACCTTAGCAGTAATCGCTACTGCGGGAACCTCTTCTCTGGGTATAGTAGACCCCATAGAGGAGATAAATGACCTCTGCGAGGATATTTTCTTCCATGTAGATGCCGCATTTGGGGGTTTTGTCCTGCCTTTCCTGGGTAGAAGGAAAATTGACTTTACTTTAGTAAATTTAGATTCCCTAACTATAGACCCCCATAAGATGGGTCTGGCTCCAATCCCTGCGGGTTCTATTCTGTTTAAAGATAATTCCTATCTAGGAAGACTGAGGATAAGTCCGCCTTATCTTCCCGTCAGGACATATACCCTTTCCGGAACCAGATCTGGTGGGTCTATAGCAGCCACTTGGGCAACCCTGATGTATTTTGATTTTGATGGATATAAAAAGATTGTGGAAGAATGTATGGAGAATACAAAATTTCTCTGCAATGAATTGAAAAATATCCCTCATGCAGATCTGGTGACAGATCCTGAGCTGAATATTGTTGGAATAAAAATTCCCAACGCGGAAAAGGTTGCTGAAGAATTACAGAAGATGAACTGGAAGATTGCAGTTAACAGGGATATGGGATGCATCAGGGTTGCGGTGATGCCCCATGTTACCAGGGAGGTGATTTCAAGATTCATTGAAGAACTGGGGGAGACCTTAAAGAAATTTTGTGGATAAAGAGGAAGATTATCATTCTCTATCATTACAAATTTCTCCGAATCTGATGGTTCCTTCTCTTTAATTCCTCAAGAATTTCTTTTAAAGTTTCTTTATCCACTTTTAGATCAAATCTTTCCATCAGAGAATTTTGGATCTCATCCAGATCCATCTCCTTCCCAATTTCCTTCCTCCTCTCTAATACCCTCTTCACCAGATTGCAGAGATCTTCGGTAAGATTCCAGGGCAGGATTATCCATACCCACTCCCTTATCTCCTTAGCATAAAAATCTGGCTCGAATATGGATTGAGATTTATGTAATAAGGTGGCGGTCTTGATTTCCCTAGGATTTAATGTTTTGATATGTTCAGTTGAAATTTTTACACTTTCTCCGGTATCTGTTAAATCATCAACCAGGAGGATATTTTTTCCAGTGAGATCCATTCTCAGTGGAAATTTTAATTCCGCTTTTTTACTCTTTGTTGCGGTAATCCCCCAGTGCTCTACCTTTAAAGCCAGAAGGTCTTTAATCCCCAGAAGATCTGAGAGATTCATGGCTGGAACCCAGCCCCCTCTCGTTACCCCAATAATCATGTCTGGCTCGTATCCACTTTGAATAATTTTCTTTGCGGTAACCTTGGAGAGATTCCATGCCCCTTCCCAGGAGAGAAACTGGCACTTGAAATTTTTATCCATTATTTTTTCCATTATTTAATTTTGTCTTTCAAATAAAATAACATCATGATTGGGATCATAGGTGGAACCAATCTCTACGAGATAGAATTCCCTGGAAAGACAAAGGAGAAAGAGATCGAGACAGAGTATGGAATCGTCTATGCTTTAGTGGGAGAGAAATTTTTGTTTATTCCCAGACACGGGAAGAACAGGGATATACCACCGCACAGAATTAATCACAGGGCCAATATTACGGCTTTGAAGGAACATGATATTGAGGTGATAATAGGCGTTACCTCTGTGGGTAGTTTAAAGAAGGAGATCCCACCCAGGTCCTTAGTAGTTCCAGATGACTATATAAATCTCTGGAATATCCCCACCTTCTTTGATTCTAAGATCGTACATATCACTCCATGTCTGGATAAGAATTTGAGAAAGAAGATTATTTCTATTGCAAAAAGATTGAAGATAGATGTAATTGAAAAAGGAATCTATGTTCAGACCTCTGGGCCAAGATTGGAGACCAAGGCTGAGGTTTCTCTTCTAAAAAATTATGCCGACATAGTGGGGATGAACATGGCATCTGAGGCTACACTGGCTAAGGAAAAAGGGATTGGATATGCAAATATCAGTTCGGTGGATAATTATGCTCATGGGGTAGTAGAGGAGGAACTTGATTTTAAGAAAGTTGTGGAGAAGGCATCGAAGGAAATGGGAGATCTGGAAAGATTACTGAAAGGGTTAATTGAGGAACTGAAATGAGCATCCTAATTAAAAACATTATGTTGAATGGAAAAGAAACCAGCATCTACATAGAAGAAAACCTGATCACAGAAATTGGGGCAAATACGGAAGCAGACCACATAATAGACGGAAAAAACAAAGCTGCAATCCCCGGTCTGATCAACACACATACTCATGCTGCAATGACCCTTTTTAGAAGCTATGCGGATGACATGAAACTTCATGAATGGCTTCAGAAGAAGATCTGGCCACTGGAAGCCAAGCTGACAGAGGAGGATGTCTATTGGGGTACCAAATTGGCTTGCTTGGAGATGATCAAAACTGGAACTACCTGTTTTAATGATATGTACTGGCGCATGAATGGGGCAGTTAAAGCGGTTGATGAAATGGGAATTCGTGCTGTATTGAGTGGGGTATTTATTGATCTATTTGATGGAGAAATAGGAAAAAAAGAGGTAAAAAACACTAAGAGATTTATAAAAGAAATTAAGGCTTTAAAAAATGAGAGGATAATTCCCGCTCTGGGTCCCCATGCCCTCTATACCGTTTCTCGAGAAAATTTACAATGGATTAGGGAATATTCTGACAAAGAGAATTTGTTGATTCATTTTCATTTAGCAGAGACTGAGAGGGAGAATAAAGAATGTGTTGAGAGGTATGGAAAAAAACCAGTTCCATTTCTGGAGGAGATCAATTTCTTAGGGGAGAATTTAGTGGCGGCACATTGCAACTGGCTGGATAGGAAGGATATTGAGATATTGTCAAAATTTAATGTTAAAATCTCTCATAATCCCGTTTCCAATATGAAACTCTCCTCGGGTTTTTTACCTTATACCAAAATGAGAAATTCTGGCTTAGTAATCTCCCTGGGTACCGATGGTTGCGCCTCTAACAACAACCTGGATATGTTTGAATCAATGAAATTCGCAGCCTTGTTGCAGAAGATTCATAGGAATGAGCCCACTGTTATGCCCGCTGAAGAAGCCTTTCAATTGGCTACCTTGAATGGTGCCAAATCACTGCAGATAAATTCTGGGATAATCGAAGAAGAAAAACTGGCGGACATAGTCCTAATAGATTTGAAAAGACCGGAATTAGCCCCAAATCATAATCTAATCTCCAACCTGGTTTATTCCGCAAATGGCTCCTGTGTAGACACCGTTATCTGCGATGGCAGGATATTGATGCAGAACAGAAAGGTCGATGGAGAGGGGGAGATTCTAAAAAAAGTGTGGGAAGTAGCCTCGGATCTGGTCAGCAGATAAGTATTTATAAGTATTTATATTTATCTTATATTTATCTCAATAATAATCTAATGAAACTCCTAATGAAACAATGAAGGCCTTTAAAAATATTATCTCCAGAATAAAGTGGAAATCGGTCTTTGGATTAATTTCAGTTGTAGTTCTAATCCTGCTTATTTTATGGGCATTCCCCACACTCTTTGCTCCCAGATATAAAGGCAGTGGAGATGTTCAAATCAAGTCCTGGGTAGAGCCAAGTAAAGTTGATCTGAAAGGAAAAAGCACGGTGTGGATTGAGATCAGAAACACGGGGGACGAAAACGTGGAAGTAGATGTGAATTTGAGAACATATGATAAGAATTTAATCTTTGAAGAAACCGGAAATCAGGGGATAAATGAGAGTAGAATACTGGGTCCCAGGGAGAGCAGGAAACTTGATTTCAAGGTTAATGTGGATGCGCCCGATAGCGGCAAATATGGGATAAAGATCCTGGTTTCTCATAAAAGGGAAACGATAGAAGATGAGGTATTCTTGAATGTAGTAGAGAGATGATTACCGTAAGTATCTTTTCTTTACTTTTTCTACACGGCCATTATTATACAACCAGTTCATATCTTTTTATACTGCGAGAATCCTATTCACAATGACAAATCTAAAAAATAAAAGGCTATTCGGCACCTCGGGGATAAGAAGAAAAAATGAGGAATTGACCGAAGAGTTTGTAACTAAACTGGGATATTCTCTTGGTACTTATTCTAAAGATAAAAGTATTGCCATTGGGAGAGATACCAGAGCCTCATCTCCAGAACTGGAATCATGGTTCACTTCCGCCCTGCTGGCTACCGGACATGATGTTGTCCAGCTTGGGGTTGTTCCAACCCCCACATTGGGAATGGCAGCCTTAGACTATGGAACTGGGGTAATGGTCACCGCATCACATAACCCTCCAGAATGGAATGGCTTTAAATTCTGGAGCAGGGATGGAGCCTATAAACCAGAACAGGAAAGGGATGTGGAGGAAATCTTCTATTCCAACAGGTTTGAGGTAGGTGAATCTGGAAAGACATATAGGGGTAATTATGTGGAAAAACACATAGAAAAGATTTTAAAAGATGTGGGAAAGGTCAAAAAACCCGTAAAGGTTTTGGTGGACTGTGCCAATGGCTCTGGTTCTGTTCTTACACCACAGCTTTTGGAGAGGATGGGTTGTGAAGTCATTGCCATAAATACAGAATTGGATGGAAATTTTCCCCACGGTCTTGAACCAACCGCAGAGAATTTGAGGGAAACCTGTAAGCTGGTTGATGAGAATAATGTTGACATAGGGATTGCTCACGACGGGGATGCAGACAGATCAGCGGCTATCGGAAGAGACGGAAAACTCATTGACTGGGATTCCCTTCTCTCGGTACTTGCTTATGGTAAAGAAAAGGTAGTTACAACAGTGGACGCATCTATGAGGATTGAGGATGTTTGTAAGAAGGTTATCAGAGTTCCAGTTGGGGATGTTGCAGTAGCAAACGCCATACTGAGAGAGGGTGCAGAATTTGGCGGTGAGCCGTCCGGCTCCTTTATATTCCAGGAAGTGCATCTGTTCCCAGATGGTCCTCTAACTGCAGCTAAAATAGTTAAGCTAATCTCAGAAGATAGATTCTATAAAATACTGGGAAAAATAAGGGATTATCCCATGGAAAGGGTGAAGATCCCGTGCAGGGAAGAATTGAAGCCGTTGATCATGAGCAGGTTGAAAGGAATGATTAAAGGAAATGTTAGCTATGTTGATGGGATTCGATTAACAACAGAAAAGGGCTGGATTCTGATTAGACCATCGGGGACTGAGCCTTATGTGAGGATAACTGCAGAGGCAGGGGATGAAGATTTACTAAATGAACTGGTAGAAAATGGTAGAAAATGGATTAAAGAGGCGATGAATTCCTTGAAAGGTAATGACAGATGGTAAGTTGAAGAATGAAGAGGAAGCTGATAGGATAGTAAACGCGGTATTTAAACCCCGAAGGAACGGCTTTGGGACATAATTCATGTATCCAACACATCCACAGCCAATATACCCTCATCTTGTTTGTATGTTCTTTGAGCCACCCTACGGATCATGGATAAAAACTTAGGAGCATATCTGTCCAGGTACTGCTTCTCCTCATCTTCAGAGTAACACCTTGCCTTGGATATATCCTTGGAACAGCTCCCGCTTCAACAACTAGATTGCAATTGTCCCTGAGAGGTAAGCAGCATCAGCTGACACATATAGACTCTCATTGTCATGAGGATTTTCCGTCAGTTTCCCAGTTTGTTTCATCGATGTGGGGAGGCCAGTTCCATCTGGACTGAAGATGTACTCTTTGTCCTTTATTGGTTCTTGACTCATCCGAAAGATCTCCATCAGTATTAGCGTTACCAGAGGATTTCATATGCCTTTTCAATGGTTTTGTAGGAGAAGGTATCTTTAAGCCCCAACTTCTCCTTGAACAACAGCACTAGACCCTCAGTTACCCGGTCGATACTCCAAAATACTATTGCATTAACACTGTTTTGGCAAGATCATCAGGACGATTTGGCGTCCTTCCAGAGCCCTTGCCATCTCTATTCTTGCTTCTATATCCAACCGCTGGTAAGCAGTATCTACTACTTCTTTGATCATCAACAGTATGTCGTTGATCTCGTTTATCTGGGCTTATCGTATTTGCTCCAGTCGATTTCCTTGGTAGATTGTCCAAAGGGGTATTGAAGCTAGTTTATCTCGATACTCAGAGATTAACTATTTTTGTCCCAAAGCCCGAAAAACTGAAAGGTTTTTCTACTTTCTCGACTAATACTATACCGCCCAATAATATACTTGTATTTTTCATAGAAATAATGTGAATAAAAACCCATTATCTCCCTATCGTTAGGCAGAAACTGGCGAGTTGGGTATTAATGTTTCTGCATATATGATAAAATGCCAACAAAAGCATCGGCACCGGCAAAGATTATCTTGTTGGGGGAACATGCAGCGGTCTATGGAAATCCCGTCTTGGTGGCAACCGTAGATCTCAGAACCTATGTTGCTGTTAAAAAGAGTGGGGATGAGAAATTTTCACTCAGTAATGAAAGTACAAAAGTTAAGGATTTAAAATTCACATTTGCGGAAATTCCGTGGTTGAAGAAGAAATGGGGTACTGTTCTCACTGCAGAGGCAATTGAGAGGATCTATTCTTCTTTAGATATAGATGAGAAAATTGGTCTTGATATAGAAATAAAATCTCAGGCCCCAGTTTCTTCTGGGTTGGGAAGCTCAGCATCTGCCGCCTCGGCATTAGTCCTTGCAATTTCAAGGGAATTTGATCTGGAACTGGAGAAGAGGAGGATAGCAAAGATTTCTTGGGATATTGAGAATATTGTCCATAAAAAATCTTCAGGGGTAGACCCATTCTCTGTTACCTTTGGTGGGGTGATCAGATATCAAAGAGGGGAATTTGAAAAGGTAAGTGTGAAAGAGTATCCCGAGATCACTATTGGAAATACCGGAGTAATCTCCGATACAGGAGAAATTGTTGGGGATGTTATGAAATTGAAGGAGAATTTTCCAAGGTTTTTTGATAGCTATCTGAAGTTGATGATTGATATTGTAAATTATGGACAAGAATTTTTAGAGCATGGAAATATGGAGGGGTTTGGCGAGATAATGAACATAAACCACGGCCTTCTATCTGCCATAGGGGTTTCCTCCCCTAAGCTGGATCAATTGGTCTGGGCTGCAAGAAGGAAGTCTCCTGGAGCAAAACTCTGCGGAGCGGGAAGAGGGGGGGTAATGATAGCATTGGGGGACGTTAGTACGGAGATAGAGAAAGCGGGTGGAAAGGTAATCAAAACCAAGATTTGTGATGAGGGGGTCAGATTAGAAAAATGAAGATGGAGGGATGGAGAAGGTAAGAAAGACGATCAAGGTAGGGAGATTAAAGATCATGACGAGGTGCTTAAACGAATTGTGAAGAACCTTACAAAAAAGAACCTGGATAAGTATTTTGACTGGAAGATTCCCCCCACCCGTCTCCGATTTCGACTACTGGATCGGGGACGATAAAGTGACGAAATGGGAAAAACTGGATGGTAAACCAAATACTGGTTAGGAGAGTTATAGAGCGTGACGATGCCCAGAAAAGAATACTCAAATGTCTGGGAATGAGCGATATAGATGGGTTAAATCAGTCAAAATATTTGTAATTTCTTGGGATTCATGTAGTGCTAACCTTGTCACATATGCAATGCCATAGCATATCTCTTTTGAGTTGATACGTGTCTAATTTGCGTCTCAACAATGCTTTAGTAATCTTTCTAGTTTTGGTGTGTTCTAACAGAGTTATGCTATGCATATCTTCTACTACATCACATAATTTATAGCCTCTGAAATCAAATAATTTCCCAAATATCGTGGATAGCCTTAGACGAGATATTTTTTCATCACAAAATAATATGCTTCGCTAAAGTTTTATCCCCTAATTTATCCTAAATTGGAGAAGAACGAATTTTTTAATCTAGAGAATGGAGATCATTCCGACAACTATCGGAAGTTATCCCAGACCGGATTGGTTTAAGGAGTATCTGAGAAGGTTAGAGGGGCTACAAAA
>QMZG01000023.1 GCA_003663045.1 Candidatus Altarchaeales archaeon | reverse complement strand
TTGTACAAGTATTTAATTATATTAGTAAACACATTTAAATATGGTTATTTAAATATAATTAGATTAAAATATAGTTAGGACTTTAGGACTATGCATCCTTTTTACATCGATCTTCTCTCTATTTTCTTCCGATGGCTACTATCTCATAGCCCAAGGTTCTGTTGAAGAAATCCCTTCCACCCCACAAGGGCATCAGGCGTTTTAGTGAATCCTTCTTTATTCCAGTTTCTTCTATGTTCACTAATCTGGGTCCTATTTTTAATAGGAATAGAAGGTAAGGGATAAATGGGAAAAATCCCACTAAATAGAAAAGAGTGAGATGCGATAATGGAAAAAGGACCCCAGTTATCTCTGTAGTTTTTATACCAGAGGAATTCATTCTATCCACAAGCTCGGAGAAATTGAGATCCTCCTGAGGGATATTTATCCAGATTCTGTTTTCTTTATTAAGAACTCTGTCTGTAAATTCACTGATGATTCTCCTTGGTAGATTATAGATATTGGGGATTGCTATGAATATCATGCCATTTTTCTTGGCTAATTTGGAGTGGATATCAAAGATCTTTTGTCTTTCATTTCCCAAGAAATGCTCTACTAGGCCCTCTGAGAAAACGATGTCAAACTGGTTTGTGAATTCTGAATCCAGCAAGTCAAGAACATTTCCATGGATAAATCTTCCTTCTACACCAATGGTTTTAAAATTTTTCTCGGCAATTCTCAATGCATCCTCAGAACTGTCAACTAATGTAACATCTGCCCCATACTCCGCCAATTTTGCAGATGTCAAACCGGTACCACAACCCAACTCAATTATCTTTTTCCCATCCAATGAGTTACAGTATTCGTTTATTAGACTAAAATAGACTTCACTGGTGATCTTTCTAAAGACCTTCTCCCAATTCCAATAGTTCTTCCAGTAACTGTCCCATGCGCTCATATCTATCCAACCAATTTATAAACAACATCGTGGGGCCTTACCCTTTCCTTTACCTTGATTCCTACCGATTGCCCCGCTTCTGCCTTCTGAATATCCCTCCTCTCGATCTGCATGGACTCAATCTTCTGTTCAAAATTGGTGGTGTGTCCTTCTATGGAGATGGTATCTCCAACACCAAGAGTGCCTTCTGTTATTCTAATCCCCGCCACACCCACCTTTGAAAAATAGGTAAATACCTCACCTATTTTCTGTTTTTCTGTCATGTTACCACCTTGTTATTCTTTATAAATGAGAAAATAAAAATCATCCCAACGATTTAATTCTTTGCACACCATCAATCTCCTTCATTACCGCCAAGGTTCCTTCTGGAACCAGGTCCTCCCATTTTTCTCCCGAAATGATTCTCCTCCTGATCTCCGCGCCAGAATATTTATCCCTATTAAAAAAACCAGTGGCATGTACCCTATATCCAGATTCTTTGAAAAGCCTCCTTTCCAGTTCTCCATTTGTATAGACGATATCAAATCTCGGAATCAGTTTTTCTACATGAGATACCCAGAGCTCATCATTTCCGATATCGGGGATATCAAAAATGGAGAATTTCTTGGGGATTTTCAATGACCTTTCTATCATCCTCCTCCTTTCTTGTGCAGTGAAGGGATTCTCTTTGGTATGGCTTTCTTGAGAACTTCCGATACCTATCACTATAAAATCGGAGTGTTTTGCCGCCTCTTCTATCAGCAGTAAATGACCCAGATGGAATGGTTGGAATCTTCCAATGATCAATGCAGTTTTCATACTACATAATTTATGCTTAGAAGTTAAATATCTTAACATGGAGATCGGCCAGGTGATTGGAGCAACAACATTGAGGGGCTTCAGATTTGTGATAAAGGAGGGGATGGAAGAATATGTGAAGAGGGATGAATTTGTTTCCGTTAAAGAGGCCGTAACCGGTAATGACATTTTAGGAATCATCAAGGAGATAACCATCTCCAATGAATTATTGCCAGATGAATTTGGAAGAGACCTCAGATTGGGAGACATAGTCCTGAATGAAGGAGAGTATCCAGTGCCAACGGTAAAGATACTGGGCTATGAACACGAAAATGGATTGGAATTGCCAAGGTATGGAATAAAACCCGGTTCTCCAGTAAGACTGGCCAATGATGAAATTCTGAAAAGGATATTAAAGCAGGATGAGGACAAGGCAGCATTTATTGGAACTATCTCTACCAGGGAGAGGGTCCCAGTCTATGTTTCAATTAACGATATTATCTCAAGACACTGTGCCGTCCTTGCCATGACCGGTGCGGGGAAAAGCTATACCGTGGGTGTTCTGATTGAAGAACTCTTAAAAAAGAAAGGCTCAGTGGTGGTATTTGATCCCCATGGTGAATATAAGAATATTAAATTTAATGATTCCACCACAAAGGTTTATGGGGTTAAAGGGGAACATAGGATAAAGATAGAAACCACATCCCTTAGAATCGGAGACTTCTCAAATCTCATTCCCGATATTACAGATCCTCAAAGGGATTTGCTCGATGAAATCATAAATAATCTGGCCTCCAAATTCTATGAAAAATATGATCTTGGAATTATAAGAAAAATTCTAAGCCTTATATATGATGCCAAGGATGGTAAAGAGATAATATCAGATGAATTGCCAGAGACGAGTATAAAGGAACTATCAAAGAGGGTCGGTCTCTCCACCATAGGTGCATTGATGAGAAGGATCGATAGACTAAGTAGGATGGGTATCTTTGAAATGGAGGGTACACCATTAGAAGAGATTGTCTCTGGAAATCAACTCACCGTCATAGATCTGAGTGATGCAGATGAGAGGCTTTCTGAAACCATTATTGCTGCAATAAGCAGAAAGATCTTTGAATCAAGAAAATTATATGTAAAGGATGGCGAAGGTAGTTCTAGGATTCCCACATTCCTTATAATTGAAGAGGCACATAACTTTGCTCCAAAAAGCATGGAGGACAGAAGGATACTCTCCAAGTCAATATTAAAAAAGATCGCAAGGGAAGGTAGAAAATTCGGTGTGGGTCTTTGCATAGTAAGTCAAAGACCAAATAAATTAGATGCAGATATCCTATCCCAGTGTAATACACAGATCATAATGAAGATCGTTAATCCCTCAGATCAGGAATATATTCGTCAGTCGGTGGAGAGTGTTACCGAGGATGTTGTAAGGGATCTGCCATCACTTTCCAGGGGGGAGGCAATTATCTCCGGATCCGCAATAAGGCTCTCCGTTCCGGTAAAGATAAGGGAAAGGACTACTTCTGTTGGTGGGGAGGATATTGATATTGTTGGGGAATGGAGGAAGAACTCAAACAACCTGCAGACAGGTTGACTATCAGAACGAGTATGGGAGTCTGCGACCCCTCTGAACGCATTATCAAATCAAAATAGTGGGGAGGACTACAGTAGTTGCGGAGAAGATATTGATATAGTGAGAGGATGGAAGAAGAACTTGAAGGATTGAGAAAAGGAATAGATGAAATCGATAAAAAAATTGTAAATTTAATTGAAGATAGGGTGGAAATTGCTAAAAAGATCAGCGGGATCAAAAAGAAAAAGGGGTTGGAAATCACAGATTCCGAAAGAGAAAAAGAGGTATTAGGGAATGTATCCCGTCACACAAGACTTGATAAAGAATTTATAAAAAACCTATTTAAATCCATAATAGAGTACTGCAAAAATGAAGAGCAGAGGTAAGGTTGCCGTTCTCGGCCCAGAGGGGACTTTCACCGAGATCGCTGCCAGAAGATTTTTTAGAGATGCCAAATTTGAATACTGTGATACGGTCAGCGAGGTATTCGACGCCGTCGATAAAGGTACCGAGTTTGGTGTAGTGGCAATTGAAAATTCTCTTGAAGGGAGTGTCAATACCACAATGGACTGTTTGATGGAATATGACCTGAAAATTTACAAGGAAATTGTACTGGATATAGTCCTGTGCCTTCTCGCTCTTCCGGAAACAAAAAAAAGTGAGATAAGGACAATAATCTCGCATCCTCACGCACTGGCACAGTGTAAGAAATTTTTGAAGGAGAATTACCCAGATGCAAGGCTTCAGATGTATGAAAGTACTGCGGCGGCTATGAAAGAATTGAAGAAATTAAATTCAAGAGAATTCGCCGCCATTGGACCAAAAGAGGCTGCTGACCTCTATGACCTGGAGATTCTTTTAGAGAATATCGGGGATGCTCCCAGTCAGACGAGGTTTATAGTTATATCAAAAAATGAAAGTTCCGGAGATAAAACCTCAATCATATTTGCATTGAAGGATGAGCCAGGTTCTCTCTATCATATCCTGGGAGATTTTGCACAAGGGGATATAAATCTTACCAAGATTGAATCGAGACCATCCAAGAGAAAATTGGGGGAGTATTTCTTCTTTGTGGATTTTGAGGGTTCTTTGGATGATGAAAGGATCAAAGATACTCTAAACTCAGTTAAAGAAAAAACCACTTTTCTGAAGATTTTGGGGAGTTACTGAGATGGTTTCTTCAATAATATAAATGATTTGCTGAATTAGCACACTAAGTTTAGAGGTGACATTAACAGCAGAAATGTTAGAACTCGACTTTGACAACTTAGATTTCTCCCAAAATCAATAGCTATGGGGCCTATTTTTCTCCATTATCCCATACTAAGCCGACATACTAAAAAAATTGGGCATTCTTGTAGGATAGCTGTTTACAGAGGAATAAGTATATTAGCTGCAGATGTGTGGGATACGTAAATTATGTCTCAAAGCCACTATAATACGCATTTTTTAATATGTGATGAGAAATAATTATAAAATTATATTCAGTGATAAAAATGGATGTAGAAGGATATAATATGCCGGATGAATTGTATTATCACAAGGAGTTTATGTGGGCTAAAGTAGATGGAAATATAGCAAAGGTTGGACTTATAGACTTTGCACAGAAAATGGCCGGAGATATAAGTTATGTTGAGATGCCGTTCGAGGGTGATGAGGTAAAACAGGATTCTGAGGTTGGAACGATAGAAACTGGAAAGTGGGTTGGAAAAATTTTTGCTCCTGTTTCTGGGAAGATAAAAGCGACTAATGAAAAGTTATATGACGATCCCACTTTGATCAATAAAGACCCCTATGGAGATGGCTGGATCTTTGATGTCGAGATGAGCAACCCAAATGAACTGAATAATCTGATGAAGATCGATAAAGCTGTTGAATGGCTGAAGGGAGAGATAGCAAAGCATAAGTAATCCCTAAGTTAGTGGTCAGAAAAACAAACAGGGATGCCAACATTATTCTGATACTTTTGAGTAGATATGCTCATAGGAATAGTACAGGCGTGAACCTGGGTGAGCCTACCAATTAATTTCTATGAAAATGAAGAAATTAATCTTAACTTTTGTGATATTCACATATATCCCCTGTGTCTCCGCAACTACCCTAACCTTAACGGCAGATAAAGACATTATATCTGTTGGAGAAACCATAAAATTCCATTTAGAGATTCATCCTACTGAGCCTGTTGGTGGGAATTTTGCCGTGTATATGGAAGTCAGTCCTAAAAAATTTAACCAGATTCGAATTCTCTATAAAAAACCCTCACCTGGGCAGTGTTATACCTGTGCGGGAGATACTCCGTTAAGAGATGATCTGTCAAAAAATTTCTATTTTATTCCCAAAGAAGCCGGAAACTATTTTGCAGAGGCAAATTTCGGCAATCTACAGAAAAGGGTAAATTTCACGGTAACGGAAATTACAACAACTACGACAACTACTGTCACAACAACTTCTACGACAACCACCTCTTCAACTACCACAACCCTTAGAGGTCAGGATAAAGTGATTACTATCTATTTCTTCTACTCCCCAAATTGTCCGTACTGTGCAGAAGAAAAACCTTTTTTAGAGGAATTGGAGAGAAGATACCCTTCGCTGGTGGTGAGATATTTTGAAGCAGGCAAAAACATTGGACTGTTCAAGGATATGTGTATGGAGTATGACACAATCCCTGCTGGAGTACCGAGAACCTTCATCGGGAACAAGGTGTTTATAGGATTTAATAAGGATTCTGGAGAGCTAATTTATCATCAGGGTTACAAGGCGTATATCGGCTACAGAAATCAGATGGAGTTGGCAGTTCGGGAATGTGTGAATCTTACCTGGCCATTAGAAGAAAAAAATGCCATTGACGTATCCAAAAGAAATTCCCTCGTCAAGGAATTACTGAAAGAAAATCCGAATTCAATAGCTACCGTAACATTGGTAGATAACTTCTATCTGGTGGCGTGGTGGACTCCTCAAAGGATCAGATCAAATCTCCAGTATCCGGATGTTCTGGTAAAAATCGACGCAAAAACGGGAGAGATCATAGAGAGTGAAATCCCCTCAATGGAAATAAACGGGATAGAGAAACCAATTCAGGGAATGACTTGGATCCATATATCAATTCTCTCGGTTATGTTGATCTACCTGATTTCATATCTGGTACTCAGGGAAAGAACATCCTTGGAGCCAAGATATTGGGTTGTTGGTTTTATTACCCTGTTAATAATCTCTGGATTCGTTCTTGCCGTAACAACCCCCTCAAGAGTTGTGGAGAATTTTGCAAAGGGGCTCCCCTTTCCAATGTTTGTTTTTGTGGTTGCATTGGTAGACGGCTTTAATCCCTGTGCTTTTACTGTGTTAATGATATTACTTTCCTTACTCACCTATACCCGGTCCAGAAAGAGGATGTGTTTAATAGGTTCCGTATTTATTCTGACTTCTGGCGCCATGTACTTTGCCTTCATAATGCTAATCATCTTTGCCGGCTCCCTGATATTCGAGACATACAGAGACATATTGATGAAACTGATTGGTGGAATTGTAATAATCGCCGGAATTATCAATATCAAAGATTTCTTTTTCTTTGGGAAATTCCCTTCCCTTGGAATTCCTGAGAATTACAGGAGCAGGATATCTCTAAGGGCTGGGAGAATAGTCCGGGAGGTAAAGAATGCAGAGAGCAAAAGGGCATTATTTTTTGTCCTGATCGAAGTAATATTGCTGGCTATATTCGTCAATCTAATTGAATTAGGATGCACCGCAATGCTTCCGATGACCTATCTTGCGGCGTTATTCCAGCTCTATGGTCAGCAGATGAGCATTCATTATTATATCTATACCGCGTTCTATTCCCTGATTTACATAATCCCCTTATTCGCAATCCTTGGGAATTTCCTCTACTCCTTCAAGTCAGAACGGCTTACAGAAAGACAGGGAAGAATTCTGAAATTAATCGGGGGTTTATTGATGTTTATTTTAGGAATTCTCTTAATCTTCAAACCAGAACTGCTGATGTTTAACGCTTAGAAAAGATTACCTCAATATTCCCTCAATAATCATATCAACCGCCTTGTCCCTTTCCAAGCCATGAGCCATCAATGTTTCCAATTCTTTCTTATTAACGGTTCCAATTGCAGCTTCATGCGTCACCTTTGCTTTTTCATTTGTTACGGAGACTATCGGAATAGCCCTGGATATCGCTTTACCTCTGACAATTTCAGTACAGTCGACATGTCCCTGTGTGTAGGGCGCATTCCCCTCCGTGATATTTGTGATTTCACTCACAGCGTTATCCTTTACTGCGATCCGGCTTTTTATAACACTCCTTGCATTTTCGCCGTTTAATCTAACCCCCTCCCTGATCTTGATCTTATCTGTAGATTTTCCATAAACCTTTGTAAGAATTTCCGTAGTCGAATTCTTTTTTGCATCCACTTCATAATCAATGTCCAGTTTTCCAACCCTTCCCGTTACCAATGAGAAAATTGTTTTTAATGCACTATTTTCATTCACCATCATCTTTGCCTTTGGGATCACCTCTATTCCCCCATAATGCCCGTGAAAATGTGTTTCTTGGTATGAGAGAGATGAATTTCTCTCAAGGATGAATTTTGCATCCATTACATGTTTAACCTTTCTGGCATTCGGAAAGGTACAGCAGGCTTTAATATCCGCGCTTGCATTCTCCTCAACTATTATTTCAGAGATAATCTCCTGTAAACCCTCTTTCGGGAGAACACCGAAGCATAAATGTATGGGTTTCTTGATCCTTTGCCCTTTCCCCACAACGATTTTTACCTTTACCCCGGTTTCCGTTTCCTCCTTTTCTATGAGAATTCCCTCAACAATGTTTGAGCTGAGAATTTTATTTCCCTCAACTATCATACTTCCTATATCTTTCGATGTAAGATCCTCTGGCTTTCCACCAGAGAGCTCATAAGCCTTTAATATTCCCTTAAGTCTCATGTTTCAGCCTCACTTTGGAATATTTTTCTGATGGACATCTCCTACAGATATCTCTGAAGTATTTCGTCACTTCTGATGGAGTGCCATCCTTTACAATGTAACCATCACAGAGCATGGTTGCTTTATCAGAAATTGCCGCTACAGCCTCATTGTGTGTTATGAGAAGAATGGTTGTATCATTTTTTAATTTAATCATGAGCTCAAGTAAATCATTTAGGGAAATGAAATCAATACCCGAATCCGGTTCATCCAGTATCGCCAGCTTTGGTTTCAGAGTTACTATAGATGCGAGCTCGACCCTCTTCCTCTCACCACCACTCAGTGTTTCAATGAATCTGTTCAGATACCTCTCCGGATTCAGGTTTACCATTTCCAATGCCTCTTTTACGTCATTCTTCTTCCCAAGGGAAAGATAGTCATTCACGGTTAAACCTTCAAACCTCGCCGGTTCCTGCCAGGCCAATGTGATTCCTAATTTTGCCCTCTCGGTTATGCTTAAATTTGTTATATCTACATCATTGAAGATTATCTTTCCCGCAATAGGTTCATAGCCCCTGCAACCCATCAATGCATAGGCTAGAGAGGATTTTCCAGCACCATTCGGACCAAGAACAGCGTGAATTTCCCCCTTCTTTACCTCTAGATCTATTCCGTGTAATATCTCCCGTTTATCCCTCTCCAGCCTTAGATCTTTAACGGTGAGCATCTTCTACCTCCCCTTCAATCCATTCCAGAAACTCATCATTTGCCTCTACTTCTATCAGTATACAAGACTCGTAACTATGAACCCTTTTAATTTCCCTTTTGATCTCATCAAATTTAATTTTATCCTTCCACCAGTGCATACTCTCAATCGGGAATATATTAGCGCAGGCGATCAACCGCTTCTTTAGTAGATGTTCAGATATCCTCCTCGCTTCGGATTTCTCCTTACATGTTATGTAGGTCAGAATCATTTCACTTCTTGGCATCACACCACCTCTACCTTCTCTATCCCTGAAACATTCTTTTTAATAGCATCTTCCACAAAACCTTTTAATGTCATCTGGGACAGGGGACAGCCAGTACATGCTCCTCGTAATTTTACCTTAACTATCTCTCCATTTATACCTATCAGTTCTATATCCCCTCCATCGGCCTGCAATGCTGGCCTTATCTTCTCTATAATCCTCTTCACATCTTCTCTTGTGTCCATTCTGTTTCAGATTATCTATTGCTTCATATAAACCCTAACCACTTAAATCCTTAGGGAATATGTTTATTTATCTTACAGTGGTTGCTCCATTGGAGATATCCACTTCAATTTTTTCTGCTAAATCCTCTACTCTCTTCAAGACTTCAGATACTATCTCTCTCTTTATCCATCACTCCAGAAGTAGTCCTTGACAGATCCCAGAAAGGATTTAGGAACCCTGCCGGATGTCATGAAGAAGCTGGAAGGAAGGTTGAGAGGCTTTAGATCTAGAATCTCCTCTTTCTTTCCTCCTTTATCCTTCTCAATTTCTTGAAGGCATTCTCCGCTGCGAGAACCAGGGCATTATGTGAAGGGGTCAATGGCGGTGTATAGCAATATTTGAGCTTCATTATATCCTCAATACACGCATTCTTTGCTATGGCAAATGCTGCCAAATCTATTTTTCCAGCTACTTCACCCCCACCTATCATCTGTGCCCCAATGACCCTCCTGTTTAATGCATTGAAGATTAATTTCACGTCTATCTCTTTTGATTCTGGATAATACTCTGACTTGGTGGTGGATTTTATCCTACCGGTTACTATTTCTATTTCTTCCTCCTTGGCGTCTTTCTCTGTCAATCCCGTCCTTCCAATTTCCAGATCAAATATCTTGAGAATAATGGAATTCAGTACACCCTCAAATGTGGCATACCCCCCAACAGAGTTCATCCCAGCGGTCATTCCATGCCTTATAGCAGTTGTTCCCAATTGACTTAACATCAATCTTCCAGTGATCAGTGATCTGGAATCAACACAATCTCCTGCAGCATAGACATCCTTTACATTTGTCTGCATGTATCCATCCGTTTTTATACCACCATCTACTGTTTCTATACCCGCTTTTTCTGCTATCTCTGTATTGGGTCTAATTCCCGTTCCCAAAATGACAATATCTGCAGGAAGATCTCTGTCACAGATTCTTACTGCTTTTACCTCTTTATCCCCCAAAATTTCTTCCACACAACTCCCCATTATGAGTTCAATTCCCTCCTCTTTTAGTTTCTGCTCTATAATCTCAGAGAATTCCTCATCCAGACAGCGAGAAAGAACATGATCAAACATCTCTACCAAAGTCACCTTTAGTCCCAGTTTGGTAAGGGCTGCCGCCACCTCCAGGCCAACGGCTCCAGCTCCAATCACGACTGCCGATTTAGATTCCTTAGCCTTTTTTATTATCTTCTCTGCATCCTCTATTCTCTGCAGTGTAAAAACATTTTCCAGATCAACACCCTTTATTGGTGGTACGCGGGGAATTCCCCCAGTGGCAATGATCAGGGAATCGTAGGGAAATTTCCTTCTTTTTTTGGTTTCCACAACCTTTTTTTCAGTATCAATAGAAATTGCCTCATCTATCACACAATTTATACCACTATTTTCGCAGATTTCCTCTATACCCTTTGCTATCTTTTCAATATCTATCTCACCACCGATAACAAACGGCAATGCGCAGGGGGAATAAGAAAGCCGTTCATTAGTAATCAGGGTAACATCCGCTTCATGGTTTGTTTTCTTTGCGGTTAATGCAGCTGTTAAACCTGCTCCTCCTCCACCGATGATTACCAAGTTATGCATTTTTTATTCTCTTTATTATAGGGTGTGCAAAATTCCCGCACACAAGAAATAATACGATTGGTGATAAATAAGTCAATCGTACCAAAGAGTAACCCATCGATTAAAGAATGTGGGTGGATTATCGCCCAAGAAAAGCACACTGTTGGGCCCCAACCAAAATCGAGAAACGTATGGATCACCAAAACAGATACTAACAGATCGGGGAAGTCAGTTTTATACTACACAGGAGAATGGAAAAACTAAGTTAAAGTTTTATGACATAATGTATAATAGATTTAAGGAAAAAGTGCAGGGTATGTCACTGGATAGAACAGGGATGAAAAATCAGACTGATAGTGATTTTAATAAAGAAAAAACCTAATCACTAAAAAAGTGGTAGAGTTAAAGATTAAAAATCATATTCTAATAATGCTTCAGAGAATATGAAATGAAAGCACCATGTGAGATAATAGTATGGTATATCCTGCCAAGCATAAGATCGGAACTGGTAAAGGAGCTGGTAAAACGAGGGATGTCCAGAAGGGAGGTTTCCGAGAGATTAGAGATAACTCAGGCAGCGGTTTCACAGTATCTGGCCAATAAAAGGGGACATGATGTGACCCTCGGGCAGGAAACAAAAAAGGCGATAAATAAACTGGCACAGGATATAATCGAAAATAATGCACCTGAAAGTCTAAGTGCCCAAGTCTGCGATATATGCAAACTTACCACAGGTGAAAAATCGATCTGTGAGATATGTGATATGATTAAAGGAGAAAAACCAATTTGTAAACAGATAGAGAGATCGCACTGAAATTGTTCTATTTTTAACGATTGTTATTTATATATGTAATTATAAATT
>QMZG01000022.1 GCA_003663045.1 Candidatus Altarchaeales archaeon | reverse complement strand
GATAATTAATGTTAATTAATGTTAAATACCTTTAATAGCGGCAGAAACTATGTTAACTGTATTTTCTATGCTGAATTTCTCATTATTTATTATTAGGTCATATATCTTCATATCGTCTAGATCGATATCATAAATCTCTCTGTATCTCTTTTTCTCGCTCTTTTCCCTTTCCAGAATTCCCTCTCTTGCCTCTTTTTCAGAGACATTGTCCCTCCTTGCTACCCTCTCTACCCTAACCTTAAGAGGAGCATCTAACCAAACCTTCAGCTCCGCGTGAAGAAAATATGCAGAAAGTCTTCCATCCACTATGCAGTTACCCTTCGCCAGATTCTTCTGTCTCTGATCAATTTCCCTGTCGATCTCCGGATGAGATTCCGCATATTCCGAGAATTCCAACAAAGACATTCTCTTTTCCCTTGCCATCTCCCTCATTATTCTTCCTGCAGAGATATACTTAAGATTAAACCTCTTTGAAATCTCTCTCGCCAGGGTTGTTTTTCCTGAACCGATTGAGCCGCCAATAGTGATGATCATTTTATCCCTCTATAGCCCTTTTTCTTTTAGAAAAAGAAAAAGTGCTATCACCCCAAAAAGAAAAATTATTGAATTTTCCATTCGGAATTTCTATAACCTCAACCCCCTCATCCTTTCCAACGCCTCTTCAAGCCTTTCCTTTTTTTGCGTCAAAGCACATCTTACAAAGCCCTCCCCATACCTTCCGAATCCTACTCCAGGGGTCATAACCACCCCAGTCCTGTCAAGTAAATCCCTGGAGAATTTAATTGATGACTTATAAGTTTTGGGGATCCTAAACCAGAGATAGAATGTTGCCTTGGGCTTCTTTACATCCCATCCAAGGTCATTGAGACCATCCACTAGTATATCCCTCCTTTCTCGAAGAATTCTCCTGTTCTTCTCTACTGAGTCCTGAGGTCCCGTCAGTGCTTCTATACCGGCATACTGTATTGCTTGAAATACCCCAGAATCTACATTTTCTTTAACCCTTCCCAGCCCCGAGATAATCTCTGGATTTCCAACAACAAAGCCTATTCTCCATCCAGTCATATTATATGTCTTGGAAAGGGAATGGAATTCTACTCCGATTTCCTTTGCTCCATTCACCTCCAAAAAACTCGGCGCTTTGTAACCATCAAATGTCATCTCAGAATAGGGAGCATCATGGCAGACAATTATCTCATTGTCATTTGCGAAGTCAACTACTTCCTTAAAGAATCCCTTTTCCACAACGGCTGTAGTGGGATTATTGGGATAACTCAGAAAAAGAATCTTTGCATTTTCTGCAATTTTTTTATCTATCTTAGAAAAATCTGGCTTGAATTCATTTTCCTCCAGAAGTGGCATTTCTATGGGATTCCCATCTGCGAGGATTGTTCCAATTTTGTAAACGGGGTATGCCGGGTCTGGAACTAAGACTATGTCATTGGGATTTATAAAGGCTAACGGAATGTGTGCTATACCTTCTTTTGATCCAATTAACGTCAGGACTTCATTTTCTACATCAAGTGAGACACCAAAGCGTTTTCTATACCATTTAGCAACAGATTCTCTGAATGAGAGCATTCCAGTATATGACGGATACTTATGATTCTCTGGATCATACGCTGCCAGACAAAATTTATCAATAATATTCTTTGGTGTGGGTAAGTCGGGATCTCCAATTCCTAGATTAATTATATCCATCCCTCCAGACTTTTTCTCCTCTATTACTCTGTCAATTTCTGCAAACAGATAGTAAGGAATCCTCTGAATTCTTTGTGAGTATTGCATTTTGATACCTTCCATTTTTCTTTGGAGAGGGAACTGTTTAGAGAGTATATATCCTTATTTTTCCTAAAAAAATCTCAACAACCTTCTCAAATCCTTTTCGTAGATAACCTCATCCACATATTCCAGTATTGATTCATCCTTGGGATTAAATGCTATGCTGAAACCAGCTACTTTAAACATGGGGATGTCATTAATGTAATCACCTACAGCGGCGCATTCTTCCGTTTTTATACCTGCATCATTTGCGATCTTTTCCAATATCTTTCCCTTACCCTCAAAGTCCACTATCTGATTTATGCCCTTAACCTTTCCATCATTTACCATTAGTTCATTTCCATAGGAGTAGTCCATATTATATTTTTCCTTCAGATGGTCTGCGAGGATCTTCAAACCACCGCTTATAACCGCTAACTTATAATTCTTTTTTAATCTTGGAATTGTTTCATCGATACCCTTCATAAGGTGTGAGTTATAGAGTATCTCCTTTACAGTTTCTATATCAACACCCCTCCAGAGAGCGACATCTCTCTCTGCCCATTCATCAAACGTTATTCTACCCGAGAAATACTCATGACCATTTATCTCGGACTGTTCTAAAGTGCCTAAGCCTTCATGAACCTGCGCCCAACTTCCACTTCCATCTACGAGAACACCATCCAGATCGAAGGCTATGAGTTTTATTTTTTTCATCTTCATCTAAAGTTGAGGGTTAGCTCCCCTTCACCCCATTCACCAATAAATTGAAGCAAGCAATCCTTGCCCTTTGTCAATTTCAGTTTCATATCCTCCCCAGATGTACCGCAGCTGACATAGCGATTATTGTCTGGGGCATCTGCAGAAGATATATCATAGTAGAGGTGAAGATGGGTGTTCATAAAATTCTTGTCATCTATACAAAGAATTCTTACCTGATACATATCCAGGGATGATGGAACATCTATATAGGCTAAGGAGTAAGGATTATTTTTCAGCCACAGTGCATAGTAGGTTTCATATTCGGGTGTTTGTTTTTCTACACTCTTCCCCTTGATATAAATGCTCCTATTCTCACCATTTTCATAATACTCGGCAGAGATTATAAACACCGGCCAACTACCCTTTGATTCCTTCCTGTCATTCAAAATTCTCAATGTATAGTTATTTGTTTCCTCTGGGGAGAAGACAATCCTTTCACCCAAACCCGCGGATTCTGTGGAGCCTTTCAAAATGTTTCCATCGGCATCCAATACGAACATATCATAGTCCACATAACTGTATCTGTCCCGAAATTTTTTTACTACATCTTTCCCCTTCCTTTGCGTTTCATCCACATAATTCATGAGGAATATATACTTCCTGTTACCCTGCAATTTAAAAATAAAATCCGTTTTGTTCCCCACCTTATTCTCGGTATATTTTTTGACACCAATTGGGGTAAGCCCACCTTTGGATATTGGAACATTTGGTTTTCCCAGTTCATTCACCTGTCCCGGGAGGCTTATACAGCCGCAGATTAATACCGGGATTATTATTCCCGCCAGTATCCAGAATTTCATTTTTAATTTTTAATTCATCCATACATTGGGGAATATTCCTCCATCTCTCTATATCCGCTCTTACCCCTCTTCAATTGCTCTGTAATCTCTTTAAACATTTTCTCTATTCTCTTTCCTTCGTTTATCAGTCTCCTTGTGTCTATGCCCAGATCGAGTAGCTTATTCAGTATATTGAGCATTGAGGCAGAAGCTAATGGGTCCGGAACGTATTCTGTTTCTGCCATCAGGCTTATGGTTGGAACATTATTCTCCACACAGTAAAGTAGGAGATCGCTGGAGATGCCAGTCAGTATTCCTTCCTCTATCTTGGTTACATCCAGTTCCTCCAATTTCTCATTTAGTTCATGAGTATTTGCAATTCCTAGAATCTCGTGTTCCTTATCAGTAACCCTACCCGATATTCCGGCTAAAAGCACTACCTTACTGGGATTTATCCCCCTTAACCAATTGATTAATGCATTAGAAAATTCTGGTACATATGAAACGGGGATTATCAATTCCGAAAATATTACTATAATATTATCCTTAGAATAGATCCTAATAGGTCTCATAGGTGCAGCGTCATGAATCACCGCCACGCTCCTGAGTTTATCTGATTCTATACAGCCTATTACCTCCATCCCCAGTTCATCTATCATATATCTCGCCGCTATGGTACTAACAAATCCTTTACTCGGGAAGCCCTCTATTACAATGGAGCCCTCGGGAATTTTCTTTCCCTCCTGAATAACTATCTTAGTGGTCATTTTTATCACAAATCTGCAATTTCAACAAATGCATCAATAATCTTTTTTAATTCATCCTTATTAAGTTGATATGTACTCAATTTAAAATTCTTGGTCAATCCGGGCTTTATTCCAATAATTCCCCTCTTTTTCAACTCTTTATAGAGAAAGAACCTGCCCTTTTTATGCCTCTTTGAGATTTCGTAAAAAATGGGTGCTTCAAAGAATAGCAGGTCGTGATTATGTGGCTTTTCTCCAAGTTGCCTTAATCCAAGCTTTTCAAGTTCTCTTGAAAAATATCTTGCTTTTTTGACCTCTTTATCCCATTTTTTAACCCTCTCTAAAACGGTGGGAAATGATGCCATCAGGGTTGCAATAGCAGTCCCTCTCAACTCGCAGCCCAAAAATTCCACCTCTTTCCTCTGGTATTTCTCCGATTTTCTCAGCATAATTTTTTTCCATTTTTTATCCATCCCCAAGACACCGATGGTTCCAGATGATGCCATTGATTTATGACCAGAACCAATTATGAAATCGGCTCCAAACTCTTTCATGGAAATTGGCATTCTTCCAACCGCATAAGCACCGTTAACCAGATATGGAACCCCATATTCCTTAGAGATTTCCCCCAATTTTTTAGCATCTGGTAAATTCCCATAATTCCCATCTGGGTATGTTAAGATGATCATCGCAGGTTTATGCTCTTTTATTAGAACTTCATAATCTTCTACGTTTATTCTGTATTCTGGCGCTCCAGAATTTGGAACCTCAATAACTCGTAGATTGGCTCTTTCAGCTGCAGTAATTGTTGTATAGTGCCTGTTTCCATCAACAATTATAGTATCTCCAGGCTTTGTAATAGAATGCATTATATTGAATATACCCTCCCTGGCTCCGAGAGTGATTCTCACGAGATCTGCCCCCAAAAATTTAGGTAGATGTTCGGAGATAAATTCTTTAATTAAAGGAATTTCATCTACTTCCAATCCGGGACTGAGATCATAGATAGAATAACCATCTGCAAATTCAATTAAGGCTTTTCTCGCCTCCGGTGTCAAAATTCCACCCCTCTGAATGGGATTCAAATTTATATACCCTATCGCCTCCCTGTGCATATCTTCAAATTTTCGCAGAGATTCTCTAAAGTGAATCATTTCTTGTCGTATATTCTTTCCCTTTCTTTTTCAATAACTCTAAAAACTCCTTTCTTGTTAATCCTGCCTGCCTTATAATCTCAACTAAAGTTCCTCTATCAATCTCTTTGTGATCTGGAATAACGAGACCCCTTCTACCTTCTGGACTGGATTTAGATAGAACAATATGGCTTCCTCTTTGCCTTACAGGAACAAAACCAATCTTCTTCAATATTTTAACGAGTTCACGCCCCGAGAGGACTGGCAATCTTTGCATCTTTAACCCTAAGATGTGTTACGAGTATCTCTTCACTCTTAATTTCCTCGGGGGCTTCAAATTCTTCCAAGTAAAGCTCCACAGCATCTTTTAGATTCTTTAAAGCCTCTTCAACTGTATAGCCTTGACTAACAACATCAATCTCCGGACATAATGCAACATACTGTTTTTCACCTTTTTTGATAATTGCTGTTAAATCCATTTTCTCACTAGTTACAACTTACATCTTAAGACATAAATATCACCAGCAACAGCATCTCTCCCGCCCTATAAAAGGTTCTATGAGTGGTTTTATTTCCTCCGGTGTCAAAATTCCACCCCTCTGAATGGGATTCAAATTTATATACCCTATCGCCTCCCTGTGCATATCTTCAAATTTTCGCAGAGATTCTCTAAAGTGAATCATTTTATCTTGTTTAATACTCTGTTTCATAGTTTAAATTTATCTCCTTCTAATTTCTTATTACATTAAAATGAGAATTCTTCTAATTCATTCTGACTACATAAAATTCGAGGCAAAGAAGAAGGCTATAAGGGATGCGGAGGAATTTAAGGAAAAGGGGCAGGAAGCAGAGAACGTCCTGGTGGCGTTTATCGCGGTAGAAAAGATCGATGAAGAGGATCCAGATTCTGTAATCAAGCAGTTGGTTAAAGAAATTAAAGGAACTGTGAAAAGGGTGGGGGCGGAATCTATTGCCATCTACCCCTATGCACATCTCTCCAGTTCTCTTAGCGGCGTAAATGTGGCAAGAAAGATATTAGATGATGCATATAAAAATCTGAAGAAAGAATACCCGACAATAAAGGCACCCTTTGGTTGGTACAAAGGCTTTGAGATAAAATGCAAGGGGCATCCACTTTCTGAACTTTCCAGGACTATTGTGCCCGAGGGAGGGAAAGGGAAAAAAGAAAAAAAGGGAAAGGAATCGGAGGCATTGAAAGCGGAGGAGAGGCTTAAGTCAGAATGGTATATCCTGGATTTGAGTGGTAATCTGGTTCCAGTTTCAGAATTCAGATTTAAAAAAGAAAACCTGAATCTTAAGAAATTTGCAGATTATGAGATATCGAAATCCAGGGTGGTGGATAAGGAACCGCCGCATGTTAGACTTATGCGGATACATGAAATAGCAGATTATGAACCGGGCTCAGATCAGGGGAATATGAGATGGTACCCAAAGGGCTCCTTAATAAAGAGGCTTCTGGAAGAACACGTTTCAAATATCGTTGCAGAGAGTGGAGGAATGCAGGTTGAAACACCGATCATGTATGATATCTCACACCCCAATCTCTCTAAATATATAGATAGATTTCCTGCAAGACAATACACCCTAAAATCTGGGGTCAAGGAATACTTCCTGAGATTTGCCGCCTGCTTTGGTCAGTACCTAATGAAGCACGATATGACAATCTCCTATAGAAATCTTCCACTTAGGTTATACGAATTGACCCATTACAGTTTCAGATATGAGCAGAGTGGTGAGCTGGTTGGACTAAGAAGGCTGAGGGCATTTACGATGCCAGATATGCACACACTCACAGTTGATATGGAATCTGCAAAAAAGGAATTCTTATCACAGTACAGATTATGTATGAAATGGATGAATGACCTTAAACTAGAGTATGAGATCGGCATAAGATTTGTTAGAAGGTTTTATGAGGAGAATAAGGAATTTGCAAATCAATTGGTGAAACTGGTTGGAAAACCGGCATTAATTGAGATCTGGGATGAAAGACCCTTTTATTTTGTGATGAAGTTTGAATTCAATTTCGTAGATGCATTGGATAAAGCATCGGCCCTTTCCACTGTGCAGATAGATATAGAGAATACCGAGAGATTTGGGATAACATACGTGGATGAAGATGGAAAGGAAAAGCATCCACTGATGCTTCATGCCAGTATCTCTGGAAGTATTGATAGGAATGTGTATGCCCTTTTGGAGAAGGCATATCTAGAGCAGCAGAGGGGAAATAAACCCATGCTACCTTTATGGCTCTCTCCGACACAGGTAAGGCTTGTTCCGGTCTCTAAGGAATTCAATGAATTCGCACAAGAGATTGCAGATGAATTAGATAAGAATAGGATAAGGGTAGACATCGATGACAGAAATGAGACCATCGGTAAAAAGATAAGAGAGGCAGAAAGGGAGTGGATTCCATACATCCTTGTTCTGGGAGAGAGGGAAAGGGAATCCGAAAGATTCAAGGTGAGGATTCGACGCTCAGGCGAGCAGAGGGATATGTCTCTGAAAGAATTAATCAGAGAGATTAAAGATAAGACAGGAAACCTGCCATTTAAGCCACTTCCTCTATCCAGATTTGTCTCGGAGAGACCGAGGTTTGTGTAAAATGGGTGAATTAGCAAGATTTTTGAGTGAGATAAGGAGGGATCCCGATATTAAGAAAGTATTATTTGATACCAGTTTCTTGGATAGTGTGGGACGTACTCTCGAGAAGAGGGGCTTTGAAGAAACAAGGCTTTTCCTCTGGGATAGTCATTCCAGAGAGGATTTAGAAAAACAGGCAATAGCACTTCTGGGTATCTTGGGAAAGATGGAAGGGGTGGATATGTTAAGAAAAAATAGGGTTATTAGTAGTCATATAATAAGGAATATACACAGGATGTTGAAATGAAAAGATCACATATAGAAATTTCAAAGATGGCAGTTGGAGAAAGGGCTGTAGAATTTGTAAGGGATGGTATGATCCTTGGCCTGGGAACCGGGACAACGGTGAGATATTTTATAGAAAAATTGGCTGAAAAGATAAAGAAGGAATCATTGGAAATAATTGCAATTCCAACCTCTATTGAGACAGAAAAAATGGCGGATAATCTGGAAATTCCATTATCAAATCTGAATGAATACCCTGAGGTTGATCTAGATATTGACGGTGCCGATGAGGTTGATTTAAATTTTAATCTAATAAAGGGTGGGGGTGGAGCACACACTAAAGAGAAGATAGTTGCTATGGCATCTAAGGAATTCATTGTCATTGTAGATAAAACAAAGACTGTAGATAGAATTGGAAATACTCCCGTTCCGATAGAAGTCCTCTCATTTTCAGAAAATTTTGTTAGAAAGGAAATTCAAAAATTGGGTGGAATTGCAAGATTAAGGGAAGATTTCAGGACAGATAATGGAAATTTAATACTCGATGTTAGGTTTAACATAATCAATCCAGAAAAATTGGAGGGCGATATAAACAATATACCTGGTGTTATTGAGAATGGGATATTCGCCAATAGAAGACCCGAAAAGATCATAGTTGCCGATGGTAAAAAAGTAAGGATAATGGAGCGTGATTTAAATGGAGGTAAAAGATAAAAGACAGGAATTGCAAAGGATTTTGATGGAATTGGAAACATATAGGAGACAGATGGATTCTCTAAGAAATGAGATTCAATTGCTCGATTCTACCATGGCAGAGTTAAGATCATCGCTAACGGCATTAGACGCCTTGAAGGAAAATAAGGCTGGTACAGAGATTCTCGTTTCCATTGGTTCGGGTTCTTTTATCAGGGCAGAATTAAAAGATGTGGAAAGGGTAATTGTTGGAGTAGGGGCTGGAATTTCTATAGAGAAGAATGTCGATGAAAGCAGGAAGATTTTAGAAGCAAGGGGCGAAGAAATTACCAAGACAATGGAGAAATTGCAAAAGAGTGTGGTAGAAATAAATGATAGATTAGTCAAATTGAATGATGAATATCAGAGGTTAATGAGGGAGATTCAGGCTGAGCAGAAATGAAATTTATATTTATGTTACCAATATCCCATTATGAAGAGATATTTGGTTTTTATTCTGGTTTTTGTAATTGTGCTGAGTGGGTGTATGCTCCTTTTCATTTACTTTTATCCTTTAATGAGAGAACTTTTAAATATCCATATAGGTCTATTTGGGTCATCTTGTGTTGGAACAGGATGTTATTATTCACGTGGAGGATTCCATACGACATTTCCAAGTGGAGCTGGTTGGTATTGTCGTGGCTACAACATTGGTCCTATATGTACAAAGGATCTTTATCTGTATTGTAGATATACCAAACCATTCGAACCTGCAGAAAAGTGCGTATGTGACACATTACCACACAAATACTTTGGATATTGTGAGAGAAATCAAAAATGCTATGGGAAATATCTCTTGTATGGCATAGAATGTTTAGGTTATACAAAAGATGAAGTTTGTAGCGAAATTAATAGTTTTTTAAACCAAAAAATCTGGAATGATTCTATAGATACCACAGACGACATTGATATAATTAAAATGACTTCAAATATGGCAAGGGAATATCCTATTTTAAGAGAAACGTTTAAAAATCATCCCAATATACGAATATCCAAATTTTTTAGTGTTGCATGCTATGAATGTAATATCTCCCCCACCCAACCCTGTGATTATTATAAATGTAAGAAAGAGAGTGGAACTATCTATTGCTCAAATAATAGAAAGTGCTATGTAAACTGTTATAATAGACATTCAAGTTCGTTTCCCTATTTTATGGAATGTTTTAATTTCTCAAAGGAAGAATTGTGTTCTGCTTTTTCTGATATTCTTAATCATGGAATGAACACTACTAAGTATCCAGAGATTGCGTATTACTATAGAAGTGCATACTATTGGGGGTACTCTCTTCACTCTTCTACCAACTTTTTCTATAGTTACCGTCTAAATTGCAATTGTAATAAGATTCAGGACTATGAGTTAAGAGATCGATGTTATTTTGAACTTGCTAAAGCCAGAGGAAATGATTCATTATGCGATAAAATTAAAGATCAGGGTGAGAGAGATCGGTGCTACAAATGGCTCGCCAAATTCAAAGGAACTCCTTCCTGTGAGAAAATTCAAGATCAGGATAAAAAGGATCACTGCTACTTTGATTTCGCTGAAGCCAAAGGAAACTTTTCACTATGTGATAAAATCAATAATCAAAATCTTAAAAAAGGATGCTACATAAATCTTGGTAGAATCAAAAGAAGCATTTCGATCTGCGATAAGATATTGGATCAGTATTACAAGGATTGGTGTTATAGTGGGGTTGTTAGAGCGAAAAAAGACCCTTCAATCTGTGATAAAATACAGGATCAACATACTAAAAATTTTTGCTACAGAGAAGCGGCCATAGTCAAAAAAGACCCCTCTATCTGTGATAAAATCCAGGATCAGAGGTACAAAGATTCGTGCTACAGATTAGTTACTTAAGCCAAAAAGACACCATTCCATAATAAAATCTATGATCAGAATTTCGATACCCTTAATGAAGATCCAGATAAAATTTTATACTCTCAGTTTGCTACTTCAAGGATACTGTTAGAATAAAAAATTGCGAGCAAATTTTCCTTTCTTTTTCTAAAAGAAAAGGGATTCAAAGATGTTCCAATCACTGAAGAAGAAGGTAAAAGAATTTATAGGAAAAACAGAAGAGATCGCAGAGAGGGAAATTAAACTCAGTAAAGCAACAAAGATAAAGGGTATTCTCAGAAAGGGTATAAAACTTTCTGAAAAGGATCTTGAGGGTATACTCTATGATCTTCAACTGGATCTGATTCAGAATGATGTTGCTGTGGAGACTACTGAGGCTATTCTCCAAGAATTAAAAGAAAAATTACTTGGCAGAGAAATTGAAAGGGAGAATCTGGATAGATTCATTAAAAATTCACTGAGAGAAACCCTGCTGGATGTTCTCACACCAGAGGAAGAGGTTGATATTCTTTCCATAATTCAGAAATCAGAAAAGCCATTCAAGATAGTCTTCTTTGGTGTAAATGGGACTGGAAAGACAACCACTATAGCAAAGGTGGCAAAATACCTAATGGATAATAATCTCTCTATAGTTCTTGCAGCGGGGGATACATTCAGGGCTGGAGCAATAGAACAGATAGAAAAACACTCCGAATCTCTTGGTGTTAAACTAATAAAACATCAAAAAGGTGCGGATGCCGCCGCTGTGATCTATGACGCCATAAAACATGCTAAGGCTCATAGGATAGATGTAGTTCTTGCAGATACTGCTGGCAGAATGCAAACCAATGTAAATCTGATGGATGAAATGAAAAAAATCTGCAGGGTAAATAAACCGGATATAAAGATCTTTGTGGGTGATTCATTGACTGGAAATGACGCAGTAGATCAGGCAGAGAGATTTAACAAAGAGATAGGGATCGATGCCATAATCCTGACAAAGATGGATGCAGACGCCAAGGGAGGTTCTGCATTATCAATAGCAAATATTACTAAAAGACCGATTCTTTTCATAGGAACTGGGCAGGGATATGAAGACCTGAAAAGATTTGACAGGAATTGGTTTGTCGAACAGATTCTGGAGTCATGATTTCTTCGTGATTTTTTTTATTTTCTGTATTAGTGGTGGGATTATTATGACTAATGCTGTGATTGTTATGAGTACAACTACTCCATGGAAAAATAAAAGAGGTATCATAGAATGTCCCAAAGCCTGAAACCT
>QMZG01000021.1 GCA_003663045.1 Candidatus Altarchaeales archaeon | reverse complement strand
CGTCAAAATCACTATTAATTATCTTATATATCTATTATAACTAGGTACAACTATGACCGCAAAAAGAAGAATAAAGATATTTGACACCACGTTGCGAGATGGAGAACAGACCCCGGGGGTTGCATTAACAGCAGAAAAGAAACTGGAGATAGCTCATGCTCTCTCGGATCTCGGTGTGGATATAATTGAGGCTGGATTTCCAATAAATTCTGAGATCGAATTTCTTGCGGTGAAGAGAATTTCTAAAGAGGTCGACACTACGGTTTGTGGATTGGCAAGGGCTCTGAAACCGGATATTGATAGATGTGTAGAAGCGGATGTGCAATTAGTTCATACCTTTATTTCCACTTCGCCACAGCATTTGAAGTATCAGATGGGAAAGAGCGAGGATGAGATTTATAAGATAGCTGTTGAAGCGGTAGAATATGTGGTAGATCATGGTCTTCCTTGTCTTTTTTCACCGATGGATGCAACCAGGAGTGAGTTAAACTTCCTTATAAAGGTTTGCAAGGGTGTTGAAGAAGCTGGTGCAAGTATTATAAATATCCCCGACACGGTTGGAGTAATGATTCCCAGTTCTATGAGGGAATTGATGAAAAAGATTCGAGAGGAGATTAAAATTGACCTGGATGTTCATTGTCATAACGACTTTGGAATGGCTGTGGCAAATACATTGGCTGCAGTAGAAGCTGGTTGTAATCAGGTTCAGGTGACGGTGAATGGTATTGGTGAGAGGGCGGGGAATGCCGATCTGGAACAGGTGGTAATGGCGTTGAAAATTCTCTATGGGATTGAGACCAACATCAACACAGAAAAAATTTACCCAACAAGTAAGTTGGTTGAGAGACTAACGGGGATTAGGATTATGCCGAATTTTCCCATAGTTGGGGATAATGCCTTCGCTCATGAATCTGGAATTCATGTACATGCGGTTCTCAAAAAGGCGGAGACATTTGAGCCAATAAAGCCAGAGATGGTTGGAGCAAGGAGAAGACTTGTTCTTGGAAAACATGTAGGAGTTCATGGAATCGATGCAAAGTTGAAGGAACTGGGGATAGAAGTAAATCCCGAACAGCTGAAGGAAATAACCACAAAGGTAAAGGATCTCGGAGGAAAGGGAAAGAGGGTGGTGGAAGAAGATCTCGTTGCCATAGCGGAGGATGTAATTGGGATGGTTCCAAAGGAAGAGAGGAAGGTTGAATTAGTAGATCTGGTTTTAAATTCCAGGTTAAGTAAGAAGCCAATTGCCTCCGTAATTCTGAGGGTAGATGGAAAAGAAAAGAAGGCTACTGAAGAGGGGGTAGGTCCAGTAGATGCAGCACTAAATGCAATAAGAAGTGCCATTGGCGAGGAAAAAATTTCACTGGAGGAATATCACCTTGATGCCATTACTGGCGGTTCTGATGCTTTGGCGGATGTGACAATCAGGGTGAGTAAGGGGGAAAACGTTATCCTTGCAAGGGGCGTTCATGAAGATGTTGTAATGGCCTCTGTTATTGCATTTATAAATGGATTGAATAGGATTTTGAAAATTGCATAGCAATTTTTATTGACAAAAAGAAGACTAAAGTGTGGTTTAAATGAAATCCGACAAAACAAAGAAAGGGATTGAAAGAGCACCTCACAGGTCTCTTATGAAGGCAATGGGTATGATCAATGAGGAAATAGAAAGACCATTTGTTGGTATTGTAAATTCATGGAATGAATTTATACCGGGACATATTCACCTGGACAAATTGGCTGCTGCTGCAAAATCTGGAATTAGAATGGCGGGAGGGACGCCGTTTGAATTTCATACCATTGGTGTCTGTGATGGAATTGCCATGGGTCATGAGGGAATGAAATACTCGCTCCCATCCAGAGAAACGATTGCTGATAGCATTGAATTACAGGTACAGGCTCATCAGCTAGATGCCCTCTTATTTGTCACAAGCTGTGATAAGATACTCCCGGGACATCTGATGGCCGCCGCGAGGATCAATGTGCCTTCAATATTTGTTACTGGAGGACCAATGTGTCCGGGAATTTTTAATGATGAGCAGGTTGATTTAATCTCCGTGTTTGAGGCTATTGGAAAATTCCAGGCGGGTGAAATGACAGAGGAAGAGGTTAAAGATCTTGAAGAGGGCGCCTGTCCAGGCGTAGGTTCCTGTGCCGGACTCTTTACGGCAAACACCATGGGTTGTATCACTGAGGCTTTAGGAATGTCTCTTCCCGGTTGTGGGACTTCTATGGCGATAGACTCAAAGAAGTTTAAGATAGCCAAAAAATCTGGAATGCAAATCATGAGATTATTGAAAGAGAATATAAAGCCCAGAGATATAATGACAGAGAAGGCATTTGAGAATGCAATTCGTGTGGATATGGCTATTGGTGGCTCCACAAATACGGCATTACATTTGCCTGCGATAGCGAATGAATGTAGAATAAAGCTGAGTCTCGACCTGTTCGATAAATTGAGTAGGGAAACGCCGCATCTGACATCTATCCGCCCCGGAGGTCCGCATTTTATGCTCGATCTCGATCGTGCTGGAGGTATTCAAGGGGTTATGGAAAGGATTAAGGATAAATTAAATCTCGATTGCATTACCGTTACGGGAAACTCACTGGGTGAGAATCTAAAAGAATTGAAGATACTGAATCCAAAGAAAAACATGGATGTTATAAGAACCGTAGATAATCCATATCATAGGGAAGGGGGAATAGCCGTACTTAAGGGAAACTTGGCTCCACGAGGTTCTGTAGTCAAGCAGTCTGCCGTAGATTCAAAGATTCTTAAGCATTCTGGCCCAGCGAGGGTTTTTGACTGCGAAGAGGATGCAAACGAAGCTATTCTAAGAGGAAGGATCAACAAGGGCGATGTCATTGTGATAAGATATGAAGGCCCCAAGGGTGGTCCAGGAATGAGGGAAATGCTGGCTCCTACAAGTGCGATTGCGGGAATGGGTCTGAGTGATTCTGTAGCTCTGATAACCGATGGGAGATTTTCTGGTGGAACAAGAGGACCATGCATAGGTCACATTAGTCCAGAAGCAATGGAGGGTGGCCCTATTGCTATCGTCCAAGAGGGGGATATAATAGAGATAGACATTCCTAATAGAAAATTGAATTTAAAGGTATCCGAAGAAGAGATTAAAAGGAGATTGAAGAAGTGGAATAAGCCAGAAAAGAAATTGACTGGCGTACTGAGTAGATATTCAAAAGTAGTAAGCTCTGCTGATAAAGGAGCTGTATTTGAATAACGGCAATGACACCTTGATTTTAGCCTTATACAGAGCTGCTCCGTTCCGTTAACACACTAATGACATTGTACTGTGAGCTTTGTTAGTGAAGCCGTTGGTTTTAAAAGAATTTCTATGCGATTAATTTAATCTTGTTTGACAGCAAGCTCATGTGCTTTAATATAATTCCCTATTAATTTATCCCAGTCTACTAAGGATGCTAATCTCCTTGCCTCTATCTTGTTCTCCATTCTCCCCTCCCTATCCAACTGAGAGAATCTGTAGAGAACCTCAAATAGATTTTCTATCTTTTCCTCTTCAGATTTGTTAAACATCTTTATTACAAATATCCCAAGATCTTTTTTTCCCGGATCACTAGAGATATACCTGCCAAAGCCGCTGAAATCTGTGGTTATAGAAGCAACACCAAGAGCTCCCGTCTCTAAGGGGGTATAACCCCATGGCTCATAGTAGGATGGGAATACACCAAGGTGGGTTCCTATGATAGATTCATTGTAATCCAGATCTAGGAGATTATCTGCCCCGGTAAGATAGATGGGATAGAAAACTACCTTTACTCTATCTCCCTTTTTGTTCAAGAGATTAGATTCTTTAAAGCCCTTAAGTATGGGATCATCTTCTTCATTAAATAAATCGTGGGTGCATAATGGGGGTGTCCCTTTCCTTAAAAATCTGAGTACCTTCTTTTTTGTCTTAAAGAGAAATTCTTTACTGAATAAATCCGTTTCTGTAAAAGATTTTTTGGAGATTAATGCTCTGATAATTCTCCCTTGGATATCTTTTAGATTATCATCAATGGACTCTTCAATATCCTCGTAGTATGCCCTGCTCTGAACCAGTTCCGGCTTTATCCTAATCACATCCCTGGGAACCCAGAAAAAAGCCACTATGGTCTTCTTGGACTTTTCCTCTTTTAGTCTCCGATTCAATCTTGAAAGTGCTTTAATAAAGATATCAATTCCTTTGTTATGAAATTCATATCTCCCGGAGATGAAATATATCAGTGTATTGTCAAGATCGAATGGATAATAAGGAAAAAAATAATACTGTAAAAAACTCTTTATCTTCTCTCTGTAGAGGCGATGCTTTATAGAAACCTCCTCAAAACATGGATATTTCTCCATGTCTAAGCCATTAAATAGTAATACATCGGGCCATCTTCCCAAAAAGTGATCCGCCTGAATAGCGGTTATCTCGCTTACCGTGGTGAATACATCACTCTCATGTGCAGATACCCTCTCTACCTGATGTTTGGACTGAATCTTCCATTTATATGCCTCTTTCTCTGGATCTATCTTGGATATAATCCTATAGAGATCTACATTATTCCCAGCCAGAGTTCTCCCCAAAACCGTGGCGTGAGTAGTGAATACCGTTCCAATTTTAATCCCATTTCTCTTTATATACAGAAGTGCACCACAGCTCAACCATTCATGAAATTGAGCTACAATATTCTTCCTATTTTTATATTCTCTAGAAATTCTAGAAATTTCCTCCAGAAGTTTCCCCACCGCATCGCCCCATATTATGGGTTCATCAAAATCATGGAACTCAGTATTTAAGGAATCTATCTTAAAACTCTCCCATAACTGAGCCTTAATCTCGTTCTTCTTGTTAATGTAATTTTTATAATCTACTAAAATGGTTTTTGGTTTCTCTGGAATCAACCATTCACCGTAGTGACAGATTATCCCATCCGTTTTCAGTTTATCAAATATACCCTGGAGTTCTTCTGGTGGAATCCTCTCTTGAAATTCCTTTACGGCCTTTTCGGAGAGATATGGTCCAATAAGAAAATAATCCCCTTTGTAGTGCTTAATCAAATGAGATACCTTTGATTTAATCACGGTGTTAATCCCACCAACCTTATTGCATACCTCCCAGCTGACCTCAAATAAAAGGATATTCTTAGACTTAGAATTAGGATTCATCGTTTCAACTGCTTTATCCTTTTATTCACGATCTTTATGGCATCCTCCCTGTTCTTAACCCTTTCCAATGACCTCGCAAGTGTTTCATCACCGATAACATCCCTCACCCATTTGCTGAAATCGTTCTTGTCTTTATTTACGTGGTAATTAAAGGTGTCATCGCTCATATTGTCCAGGGCAATTGGCAATTCCTCCAGATTCCTTATAATCCATCCATTATTCACCCAGAAGCACTTATCTGGTGGCGTATCTTTTAGATATTCTTTCATTTGCAGATCACTCTTCTTCCCAATCTTCCTTTTCTTTTGACTCCTTTTCCTTACAGTTTTTTTCTTTCTCATTTTTACTCCTCTAATTTTTAGTTATTTTTGTTTTTTAATCGTATCCTAAAATCTGTTAGAATATTCATAAAAGCAATAAAAGAATCATGTGGCCTATCGTAAACATTGAAGTATTTATGAACATCGCCATCATTAAACCACTTGGTGCACATATAATAGAAGTGATCTGCAGTTTGCAGTCTGCGCCAGTCTTCTATGAGCCTTTCATCCCCACTTTCCTTTACCTCAGATTCTAACTTATAAAGATTTTCTATGGCACTTTTCTGCATGGAATTTCCCAACCAAGCACTTAAATCCCTTTCAATATCGGCCCAAGAGACTATATGTGGGATATCTAATTCGGATACTGGATCATAGGATTTAATTACCTCACTAGGAGTCATAAAACAGTTGTCGGGATTCCTAAGAATCTCTCTGGGGAGATATCTGAGAAAATTAAATATCCCCGTATCCTCCCACTGATGCTCTCCGAATGTTTCATAATCCATAAATAGATTTACTACATTACCATTTCCATTTACGGCATTTATCCATGTTGCGAATTTTTCCGCCGTTAGGGGCCATTCTTTCCAGGATCTTTCTGAGAATCTGAAGGCAATATCATCAGAAAGTCTATAATTCTTTAACATGAGCTTTATTCCATTCGTTCCTGAGGGTTTATATAAAAAGTTTGGACTCCTCCAACCCAGTATGTGATCTGCCCCCTCAGCGAGAATTCCCTTATAACCCATCTCCTTTGCGATATAGGCTAAGTAATTATTATACACCAATTCGGTATTCCTAAAGACTTTTGGTTTATAGTGGAAAATCTCCCTCATCTTTTTTCTGTGCAATTTAACCTGCTCTTGAAATTCCCTTCGCGAATATAAAAAGGCTAAGGAGTGATAGTAGGTTTCATCCAGTAATTCTACATATCCCGTATTAACTAAATCCTGAAAGCTTTCAATTACCTCTGGAGAATATTCCCGAAATTGATCCAATGCTACTCCGGTAATGCTGTAACTGACCCTGAATCTTCCATCAGTCTCATTTATCAGATCGAGGATCAATCTATTAGTGGGCAGATAACATTTCTCGGCTACTTTTCTCATTATTGAAGAATTCTTTTCATGATCGAAATAATCGCTATTCTTTCCTATATCGAATACCGAGTATCTTCTCAACCTGTATGGTTGATGTACCTGGAAATAAAAACATACCGCTACCATTTTATCTTTGAATTGCCTTCTCATAGATACTTATGCATTTCCTTGCCGGCTCATCCCAGGAGAAATTTTTTATTTCATTTAATCCTCCGATTGCGAGGCTTTCTCTCAATTCCGGATGATTTAACACAGCTAAAATTTTATTTACCATCTCATCGATATCCCAGAAATCTGCAACCAGGCAATTTTTCACTATCTCTGAGACACCGGATTGCCTTGAAACTATAACCGGGGTGGAATTCTTCATGGCTTCCAATACCGTGATGCCAAAGGGTTCTGATATGGAAGACATGACATAGACATCCGCCATTCTATAAGCTTTATCAACATCTCTTCCAGAAAGGAAATCTGTAAATAATACCTTATCGCCAATTCCAAGATTTGCTGCCTCTTCCACTATCCTAGAGAACATGTCACCATTACCGGCCATAATAAAACGAACATTATCGTCAATCTCGGAGATCTTCTTTGCAATCCATAAAAAATGATCGGGGCCCTTCTGAATGGTCATCCTACCCAAAAAGAGAACGATCTTGTGATACTTCTTGATCTCAAAATCCTCTTCATCTAATAAAGGTTCAGATTCACCATCGATTGAATTATGAACCACATGAACCTTCTCTGGATTTATACCATAGTGTCTGATGATCATATCCTTTGTATAATTACTTACAGAGATTACATAATCCGCCTTATTCATACCATCCCTCTCCAAATAATATACATATCCATTGGGATTCCCACAAGTCCTGTCAAATTCGGTGGCATGAACATGCACTATCAATGGGACTTTACTGCCTTTTTTCTCAACCACCTTCTTTGCCTCTATTCCCGCGGGATACGTAAGCCAATCATGACAGTGTATCACATCGAAATCCTCCTCCTCCGCAATCCTCTTTGCCTCTTGTGAGTATCGATAGACCTCCCGAAACAGGTCTGAGCCATAGATACTCCACTTAGGATCTGAACGACTGAATTCCTCTTTATATATCTTTGAGGTGATGTATGGTTTTAGGATAGAGCCAACGGATCTGAACCTGACCTTACCACTTCCGGCATAGAGAACCTTCATATAATCCTCGCCCTTGTTACCCTCTAACCTGGGCAGAACAAAGGTTATCTCCACACCCTGTCTGCTTAAACCCTTTGTTAAACCATAACAGGCGATTCCCAAACCTCCACTATTGAATGGTGGAAACTCCCAGCCGAACATTAATACTCTCATCCTGTTTTTCGTTTTATTTTATTCAAAAAATTGTTCAATTTAGTAAATATAATCTTAAACAAATACCGATAAATGTGCGGAAAAAATTGGTTATTAATTTATTTTGATTACTTAAAAAGCAAGACGTCCAAGATACCTCTTTTATCATTTCCAATCTAATTCTATATCATGGTAGAGATCGTGAAATATAAAAGGCCCAGGCAGATCAGGGTCAAGGAGATAGAAAGGCTGAAGTTGGAGAATTTTGTAGTGGATGAATCTGGAAAAAGACCAGTGGCTATCTCTGTGGTTATGCCAACCTTCAATAAAAAGAATAAGGAATATAATAGAACTGTAGCAAATATCATCAATACCCTGGGAAATCTGATAGATAATGGGGTAATTGATGAGGTGGTTATAGCTGAAGGCTCAAGAGAGGAGGATGGAACTCCAGATAGTGAATTTATGGAATTTCTATTAGCAACTGCAATAAGCTACTGCAGGACATTCGAGAGGGAGGTAGACTTTATAAGATCTATGCCGGAGGGAAAGCAGAAGGCACTGCAAGGGAGATATGATTTCTCCTTCCGAATTTTAAATCAGGTAGATGAAGAATTGCATGATATCTACTTGAAGCATAATATCCTCAATGAAGAAGAGATCGAGGTTCTAAAGCACGGTAAAGGAGCAAATCTATGGTTTTCTGTTCCCGTTACCTATGGAGACATAATATGCTTCATAGATTCCGATATCATTTCTTTTAGAAAACACTACATAAAGGGCTTATGCAGACCTATCCTGCTCGGCTGGAAATCTGGAAGTAAAATGGACGAGGACAGATCCTCTATACTCTTTACTAAGGCTGCTTATATCAGACAGCATAAGATCCATGGTGGATTTAAGATGGGTGGCAGATTAAGCAGGCTATTTGGCATTCCGATTTTTAATATTTTAGCAAGACAAAATATCTTTAATGGTCTTGATTCGATATCCTATCCATTTAGCGGAGAATGTGCAATAACCAGAAGGGCATTGAATGAACTGCAATTTTCTAATGGCTATGATATAGAACTTTCCATTCTCTGTCAGTTATGGAAGAAATATGGAATAGAAAGGATTGCCCAATACGATTTCGGATTCTTTAGACACATACCGGGAGATGATAAGCATGTCGAAGACATGCTTCTTGAGATTTCCATGGCTCTATTCTACTGGATTAAGAGATATGCTCTGGAAGATAGATTGGGTGAGATAGACCACCTCCTTAGAGAATATGATAAAACCGCTACCGATATGTTAGATGTTTACAAGAAGATAGCCCAGGAATATCCAAGCAGGATTAGATATGGGGAAGAGGAGATAGAAAAAGATATGGAGAGAATTTCCAGATATAAAGAGATTATAAGAGAAGGTTATAATCTCTCAAAAACACAGAAACCAAAGTTATTGAAGCCCTGGTCCGAAATCAGGAAACAGATGGATTCCCAAGCGGGCTACAGTTATCAAACCCTAAAGTCCACATTACAGCAGAGGGTAAATAAATTTACCTCAAAGATTCTTCTTTCATATATCAGGATCTATGTTGATCGATCCTCTGAGATTATTGCCAAATTTACTGAGTAAAAGTAAGAAATGTAAGAAATGAACCTTATCGTCTTCACCGATCTCGACGGATGCCTTTTAGACCACAATACCTATTCCTATCGGGATGCAATACCGGCATTGAATGAAATTAAAAAAAGGATGATCCCATTAATCATCTGTACTTCTAAAACTAGGGCGGAGATCGAGGTATATAGAAAAGAATTGGCCTTGGAGGACCCCTTTATATCGGAGAATGGCGGCGCTATTTTTGTCCCCAAAAATTATTTCCCTGAGAAGGTGGCTGAGAAGGAAATTAATAATTATGAGGTAATAGAATTTGGAACCAACTATGACAGATTGAGAGAAATCTTAAACGAAATAAAAAAGAAAGTTGATTGCCAGATTGTCGGCTTTGGGGATATGAATCCCGAGGAAGTAGCTAAGGACTGTGGTCTTGATCTTAAGAAAGCTGGATTGGCAAAACAGAGGGAGTATGATGAAGCCTTTAAAATTGAGGGATCAGATAAAAATATAGCCAAAGTGCTTAACCTGATTGAAAAATTCGGGCTTCACTACACCAAAGGTGGGAGATACTATCACATAATGGGAGAAAATGATAAGGGAAAGGCGGTGAGAATTCTGACAGATATTTATAGAGAAAAATATCTGGAAATTGAGACCATCGCCCTGGGTGATTCCGAGAATGATTTTCCGATGCTTGCGAATGTTGACATTCCAGTTCTGATAAAAAAACCAGATGGAAGTCACGCGAAATTTGAAAAGAATGGTTTAATTAAGTCTAAGCTTGTAGGTCCCGCTGGGTGGAATGAGGTTATTTTGAATTTGATTTGATGACATTGAATTTCTGTTTTTCTCTTTTTTACAATTCATCAACTTTGACAACTATAGTTCCAGCAATTATATCTCCAATGCGTTGTCTATTTTTAGTAACCATAATTGAAATCATACCTACCGCATACGGAGAGGGTCCTATCACATCAATAAATCTAAATAAATTTCTTATCAGAATTTTTATCCATCCCGCCCTTTCTCCATTGGTTTTTACTACCTTTATTTTAGTTATTCTCTTTCCTATTGTTTGTCCAAAAGCTCCTTCCAGCAATGTAAAATACAGAATCCATAGTGGTACCATAAAAAATGTAAACAATCCTCCGGATAGATCCACACCCATTGCTTTAAGAGCTTCAGCACTAAAATAAGTAAAAAATACAGCCGCCTCTCCACCAAATAAAATTGCCGTGTCAATAATTACCGCTGTTGCTCTTAAGCCCAAACCTGCTAATTTTAATGTTTGCTTGTCTTCCATGCTATCTCCATTTAAACCACCAGAGCAAGAATGTGGATATAAGGTATATCACAAGTGCTAAGAAGGTTAATACTCCAGCGATTTTATATCCAAAAGTATTCTTGAATAAGAACGCAATAAACATAAAAAATATCCAATAAACAAAAGTAAAGAGAAGTAGCTTGACCCGTATCTCTATATCTCTTCCTATGTCATACTCCCCTCTTTTAGCTTTTTCCATCTGTCTATAAACAGCACAAGAGCTTATATAGGCAACAGATATAGTTAATATGAACATTGTTAACAAATAGGTTGGAGTAATTTCAATGGGAGTTCCGCCTCTTGAAAATGTATGTCCATACGTAACATAATCATAATAAAGGAGTATTGATAATGGAACGCCCATGCCCAATAAAATAGCCAAAAAAGGCAATAGCTTTTTCTTATTCGGCTTCAAAAATTCTTTAACGGATTTTGTCCATCTCATAATTAAGCTATTGTTATACTCATTTATATACATCACAAAATCCATAGGAATTAAGACAGGCCTGCACACTCTTAATTGCAAGATTCTATATTTCAATCCTTCTTTTTTCGCTCTCTTTTTGAAAGATAGTATAATATGACAAACAAAAGCATCATCAAGAATAGTACAACACATACATCACTCATAAAGAGACTTATCAATGTTGCTTCTCCCTTTTCTAACATTTCTTTTGTAGTGTTGTAGCTAATAGTTGGCCAAGTTAGCGACAGTACAGCAGCCCACACAAAGAAAATAACACCTATCATTATCTCATATATCGTCATCTTATGTCGGAACCTTCTCGATCGAGAGCCTACATAAGAGGATAATAACATTCCAATGAACAAGACAATGGTAAATACGATTGGAAAAGAAAACCCTTCAATGACAGTTTCTATCATATATGCCAATATGGTTAATCCATCTATACAAAAGAATATTATGCAAAGGATATAACAAATAACAAAAAGCCTCAGGAGAGTATTTTTACTGTACATTCCAAACCTTAATATCTCTACTGCACCTTTCCAGATAGAGCTTAAAGATTTTTTCCGACTCATATTGAATCACCTTTATAATGCGAAATCCCATTAAGAAAATTTATTGCATCTAACTACTATTAAACGTAACACGTTTAACCTGCTAATTTCAGGATTAAAACAAGATATTCATAAACCAAAAAAGGAGCGGATTCTATCCCAGAAACTCTCAGTCTTAACCTCTTTTCCAGTAACACGGTGAGCGATCTTCTTTATCTCCCTACTTATTTTATGCTTGGGATTCTCAAGAACGAGGGGATTCTTCAGTTCTATAGACCTTCTTACTTGGGGGTCTTCGGGTATTACACCTAGGATAGGAAGTTCAAAGAAGGAGGCGATATAATCTTTCTTTAATTTATCTCTTCCCGAAACCCTATTTAGTATTACACCAAGAATCTTCTTCTCATACTTCTTGATAATACTCTTGGTTCTTAATGCATCAGAAATAGTTGGTAATTCAGGATGCGTCACTAAGATCAATTCATCACACATATCGATAGCATTAAGTGTCTCTCTGTCTAAACCAGTAGCCGCATCTACTAAAACGAAATCCTTATCACCCAAGGAGTCATAAATATGTTGACTTATATTCACTGGTGCCGTATCTAGAACGTCCTCAAATGATAAAGACGCAGGAATGATATCCACACCAGAGGGATGTTTGTATGTGGCGTCTATTAAGGAGGCATTCTTTTTCATAACATCATGGATGGATATTGGATAGGAAATCAAACCAAAATGTAGACCGAGATTTGCACCGGTCAGATTACCATCTATAACCGCAACATTATAGCCATCTTGAGCCAAACAAGCACCGAGGTTTGAAACCACTGTGGTCTTTCCAACACCCCCCTTCCCCGAAACGATACCTATTATTCTTGTCATATTATATATTTATAATTTATATATAAAAATCTTTCGTTTCAAAATTAAAATGTTCTATCCACCCACATGCCTAACACCTTTAAATTGGTACAATAGTAATGTGTTTCAGGTGGATAGAAT
>QMZG01000020.1 GCA_003663045.1 Candidatus Altarchaeales archaeon | reverse complement strand
GTAAATTCAACAGAGAACATAAGCCTCTTGATATTTCTTAATGGAAAGGAGGTTGAAATAGAAAACATAACATTCAATTCCTCGGCTCAGGCATTCGATATCGTAGTCCAAATTCCGACAACAAGCGTAGAGAATGTCCTAAAGATCGAATGTTCATTACTGCCATATAACTATTCAACTCAAATAATAAAGGAGAGGTTAATTTTTGTTAATGACACGATTTTGCCGACAATACAGGAAACTCGTGAATTTGTTTTGGAGAACAAAACCCTACTTATGTTGAGGGCCTCGGATAATGATGTTATCAACTCAACCATTGCAAATGTGACATATCCGGATGGAAACTCTATCGAAGCCGCCCTGACATTCAACTCATCAACGGGATATTTTGAAAATACAATAGAAACATCACAAGAGGGAGATTACATGGTGGAGTATATTGTTACAGACGCCTCGAACAATACAAACAAGAAAATAGAATGGTTCAGAGTATCCTCACTGATACACCTCTCCGGAAGCCTCGATCTCTCTGTCAACATCTCATTCTACCAACCTGCGACCAAATATAAGTTCAAGGAGTTTACTATAAATGGTAGCTACAATGAAACCCTGAGGGCTGGAGATTACGATATCGATCTGAGCCTCGAAGGAGTGAACTTCGAGATATTCAATTCCACTCTAAACAAATCCCTCTTCCAGCCAATAGAGCTTGATAAACCACCAATTTCAATCTTTGTCCTTCCATTAACAAAGAACAGATTCGAAAGCATTGCCTATGCGTTTATATCCAACTTTTCCAAAACAAGAGTATACTTGGACTTTTCTAGCTATGTGGATAAGGTTATGAATATGAATGACCTGAGGGTGTATGTGTGCAAAAACTATAGCTTTAAAGAGAGAGTGTGTAATGCAAACTTCACCACACTTATTCCATCTATAGATTATAGATCACTAAAGGCAAGTATCGAACTGAATGACTCCAATTCTATGTTGATATTTGCAGAGGGAATTATTTGTGGCAATGGTGTGTGTGAGAGCGTTTATGGAGAAACCTATCAGAATTGTCCACAGGACTGTCCACAACCATCAGTCTGCGGAAATGGTGTTTGTGAATTTGGAGAGACCTGCGAGAACTGTCCCGAGGACTGTGGAGAGTGTCCGATGGGTGCTGTATGTGGAAATGGAGACTGTGAAGCCACAGAGACCTGCGAGAACTGTCCTCAGGACTGTGGAGAGTGTCCGATGGGTGGGAGAGGGAGGATTATAGGACTAGAAGAACAGCAGAAGCAATTGGAGAATATAAGCAAAACCCTATCCTCCATTGAAAATAAAACAAAGGATATAAGGGAAATAACAGAGAGGATATGGCAGATGTTCAAGAGAACTAACTCCTCTGTTATTCGAGACGAAAGGATCACCTCATATAGATTATCCAAGAAGGCGAGTATCACCATTCAATACAATATTACAGTGCCTATAAAGGAAGGTTACTCAGCTGGAGAATATCTGCCATTGAAGTGGAAATTCTGGTTCGTGAACGACAGGAATGTGTGTATAGATCAGGGTGGAGGAGGAGAGGTGGAGCCACAGTGCAGGCCATTGATAGCTGAGACTATCGGTCGCGCGAACGATACAATTCCCATAGAAATAAAGATCAGACCGTCCCTCAATAGGGGGAATTATTCCATGATCAGGGAATTTGAGGTAGATCCAGAGGAGGTGTGGGTAAGCTATGGAAGGGAGATAATTGCTCAAATAGAGGTTGTGGAGGATAACCTATATCGTGGGGTGGAAATGAAGAAGATTACGAAATCAATTTCAGGTATCAAAGATAAAGAGGCTAAAGAACTGGACATCATCGGTATGATGGTCAGGGGTATAAATGACAAAGACGTCCAGATCGGTCTGATATTGTTATTGTCTTTAGTGTTGGTCACGCTAATATCTATTGGATATCACAATTATAGATGTGCAGTAAGAAAAAAAGAGAGGGAAAAGAAGTGGTATGAAAAATAGATATTTTACCCTGGTGTTAGCATTGGTGGTGTTATCATTAACTTCATTAGGGCTGGCAGCAGAGACATTAGGTCCAATAATTGTAACAGAGAATACAAACACCAAGACGGGGGAGGTTGGCAGTCCAACTGGAATGCAGATCATCTCGGTGGATCTATACCCTGGAGAGGAGGTGAAGACTTCCGTTCGGGTGAGAAATGTCCTCGGGGTTTCAGCCACATTGGAAACGAGTGTTATAGGGAGGATTGCGGAGTTTATAGATATTGAAAATCCCCACATAGATCTAGAGTCAGGTGAGGAGGTGTATCTCAATCTCTCGATACATGTCCCAATGGATGCGATGTCTGGGATATATTCTGGATCCATTTCCCTCCAATTAGATGATATTAAATCAGATATTCCAGCCAATATCAGGGTTCTGCTTCCCCAGAGGGGTCTGCTCCAGATCAAGATAGAACCACTTATGGAGAGCATCCATCCTGGGGAGGGGCTACCAGTTCAGATAACTATAAAAAATCCACAGAGGATCAAACAGAATGTAAATCTCAGTTTACAACTATTGAAGTCGGGCACGGGTGAAATTCTAAGCGAGGTAAAAAATACTTACTATATAACAGAGACCACCGGTGTGAGGAGGTATCTACAGATTTCACAGGATGTAGAAGATGGGAGATATGGAGTGAGAGGCGTTATTCAATACCTGGGGATCGATGGCAGGATAGAAGAAATAGAGGATATAAGATATGTAAATGTGAAAAAACCCCTCCTATCGACGACATTTTTTGGAATTCCCATCTGGTTCATCCTAGGAATTTTCTTCATCCTGATGGGAATGTGCCTGGCATTTATAATTCATAGAAGGAGAGAGGCTGAGAGAAAAAGATATCTTGGGATGGTAGATTATCGAAGACTGCCCCGCCACGGAAAGAGATCCGCCTTCATCGGCAGAATCGCAGAATCTGGGGTTAGGGCATTCTTGGAGTTAGATAGATTGACAGAGCATGTACTAATTGCGGGTTCCACCGGGGGAGGGAAGACCGTGGCTGCCCAGGACATAGCGGAGGAGGCATTGAAAAGAAATGTCTCGGTTCTGGTTTTCGATCCAACAGCTCAGTGGACGGGTTTTTTGAAACCTAATAAAGAGAAGGGTATGTTCCGGCTTTATCCCAAATTCGGGATGAAGAAGAAGGAGGCTCAGAGATTCAATGGAAGGATAAAGATATTGAAGCGTCCCTGGGAATTGGATATTACCGAGTACATGAAACCAGGAGAGATAACCATATTCTGTATGAATCACTTGAATCCAGAGGATATAGAGGATGTGATAATTCAGGTCATATTAGATGTGTTCAAGAGCAGGATGGAAGAAGCAACTCAATTAAAAACACTGATAGTCTTCGATGAGGTTCACAGGTTATTGCCGAAGTTCGGGGGAACCGGCAAAGGCCTCATCCAGCTCGAGAGGGGGGTAAGGGAGTTCAGAAAATGGGGTATAGGCTTGGTATTGATCTCTCAGGTTTTAACTGACTATCCAAAAGACATCAAGGCGAACGTGGGTACCGAAATACAGATGAGAACCCGCTATGAGGGAGACCTATCACAGATCAAGATGAAATATGGGGAGGATATAATGAAATCCGTTGTGAAGGCTCGTGTTGGCACGGGAATGATACAGAATTCGCAATATAACAGGGGAAATCCATATTTTGTAACCTTTAGACCATTATTACACAACCCGAGGAGATTAAGTGATAAGGAGCTGGATCTTTATGAGAAGTACGACCTGAAGATCGAATCTTTAAGATCGAAAGTAGATAGGGCCAAAGCAAGAGGGATAGACGTCTTCGATCTGGAACTTGAACTGGACCTCGCTGCGGAAAACCTCAGGAAGGGCTCCTTCCAGGTAGTAGACATGTACATAGAGGGTCTGAAGGGAGAGATTGAGAAATTGAAGACTAAAGAGCCCATAAGAGGCGAGATTCAAAAACCAGGTAATTGGGAGGATGAGTGGGAGAGATTGAGAGAGGAAATTTCAAAATAAAACGTAACGATATATTTGATATATTAATCCAAAAAAAGATAAATGGTTAATTGTGAAAAAAATGTATATATCAAATCATGAATTAAAAGAAATTAAAAAACTGTTCTATAAGAGGATAGGGCAAGCCAGTCATGGTTTGATGTATTCTATAGGACAGATCATAGGGGAGGATATAGCCTCGCAATTAGAAGAATATAACTTTTTTCAGAAGGCCAGAGAGAGATTAAAAGAGAAGGGTATATTGGAAGATATTGTTTTTAAAGAGGAAGAGGCAGAGGTAAGGGGTAGCATGGAAGTAGATGATAAAGCGAACGGTAAAACCTGTTCCATACTGGAAGGAATTTTGGTAGCATTATATGAGAATTATAAGGGGAAAAAATTGTACTGTGAAGAAACAGAGTGTGAGAGCAAAGGCGATAATAGATGCATATTCCAGATAAAGGAAGAAATTATTTAAAATGGTTCCTATAGAGAGATTAGGGTCAGGAATTCCCGGTTTGGATGAGATGCTGGAGGGGGGATTTCCAATACCGTCAGCTATTTTACTGGGTGGAGAACCGGGAACTGGAAAAACCACCCTGGCCGTTCAGAGCCTTTTCTATGGTGCCAGACAAAAAGAAATTGGGTTGTACATTACTGCCGTTTCTGAGCCCTGGTGGGTTATCCAAAAGTTTCTCTCCCAGTACGATTTTTATTCTCAAAAACTGATAGAAGCTGGAGTAGTACAATTCCTGGACATTAGTGAGATAGAAAATGAGGAAGAAATACTGGTTAAATTGATGAATAATGTTAAAAGAATTCAGCCAAAGAGGATAATAATAGATTCTATCAACCCCATCAGGTCCAGGTTGGGGGATGGTGAGGAGTATCGAGAATTGATGTATGATCTTCTTTCTTCATTAAAGGGTTACGGTTGTGTGACAATGCTAATATGCGAGACCTCTTATTCCGATCTATCAAAACTGAGTGAGGCATATCTATCGGATGGTATAATTATCCTTTCATATAGAGAAATAGAGAGTTCCCGTAAGAAGTATCTGGAGGTTTTAAAGATGAGAGGGACCGATCATACCACCGGGATGCGATCTGTGAATATCTCCAAAAAAGGACTACTGGTCTATCCGGAATTGAGATGAAGATGAAACTGCCAAGAATCCTGAGCAACAAACAGAATGAGCAAAAAGAGATCGATGAGCTCATCTTGAGGGGGGAAGAAGAAGCGGAGGAGGTAGAGGAAACTGCCCCCTCTATGGAACAGCCCAGCAGGATGGGAATGGAGATCCAAAAACTCTGGGCGCAGGTAAAAACATTGAGGGAGATGATGAGGATGAATGATGAGAGATTCCAGAGATTGAGCGAGGGAATAGGCGATGTGAGACAGAGAAGTCTTGCCCTGGAGAGAGGTCTCAGCTCCTTAGAAATGGAAACCAGAAAAGCCATAGATCTGGTGAATGCGGTTCAACCACAAAAATTGATGGGGGAGGTAAAGAAGGAGGATATCAAGGTAATGAAACTGGAGTCCAGACAGGAGGCCTTTAAGAAATTTCTGGACACCCTGAGGGGGGAACTAAAGGAGATTAAATCAAGTATATCCGCCTTCAGGGGTACCGAGGCTGTTATAAAGCTGAGTAACGAGGTCAGAAGGGATCTAAAAGATATGAAGAGGATTCAGGCAGTTGTTAGTAGAGATTCAGAAAAGGTTGAGGACATCTTCGTCCAGGTGCAGAAAAGATATGATAGATTCTTAGAATTATCGGATGAATTCAAGTCCTTGGAGAAGAGATTCGATGAGGTTATGAAAAAAGCCAATCACTTCATGATAGAATCGCGGGATTTTGTAAAGAAAGAGGACATAGAGTCCAGATTGAGATCCATAGAGAGGATTAAGGAAGAGTTCAAGAAGAGAAGGGAAGAATTCGACAGGGAGATGAATGAGATCAAATCCGTTATACCCAGGGTGGAGAGATTGGAAAAGACCCTGGAGAACAGGGTAGTGGAGATAGATGATGCGATATCTCGACTCGTGAGGATGGAGCAAAAAAACTATGTTACTGAGGAGGTATTTGATCGCGAGCTGGACAGTCTTTTCCAGCGTGTTATGGAAAAACTAGAAAAACATGAGGGGAAAGAAAAATGAAATCCAGGGCTTTAATTCTGGCATGGTGTCTTTTTTTTATGGGCTTTATATTCTGCATGTCCTCACTCATTAATATTCTCACCTACAAAATCAGAATAGGCTATCCAATACAGCTAATATTAGCTTGTTTGTTGATGATATGCAGTGCATTGCTGGTAGCCAGAGTAGAGTTGACGCGGATTGAGAATAGAATAGGCAAGAGCGAGGGTGTATGGGATGAACTCGATGCGAGGGTTCGCGGATTGGAAAGGAAAAAGGGCAGGGTCAGCAGCTGGAGGTTTACCGACTTAGAATACCGGGTTGCGGAATTGGAGAAGAAGGTCGGTGATTGATGTTCTCAGTTTTTCTCTTCATCTTTCATTTTTCCTTTTCTCCTTTTCCTAGTAATTTTCCTTTTCTTCTTCTCTTCAAGAACACCCCTGCTAATCCCCCTAAGATCCTCCTCAATCCTTCTTCTATCTTCTTTTGCTAAGATAAAATTACTGTATATGGTATCAAATATAACAAATGACAAAGTAAAAAGTAGAAAACCAACAGAGAGGATTAATAAAAGGTTGAGGTAACCGACATTAGTTATGTCTATAACACTGATTGATGTAGTTGTAGAAGTTGTTGTAGTGATCGTTGTAGCGATGGTGACTGGAGTAATAGTTGTAGTAGGTATTGTAGAGGTTATCACGATAGTTGTGGTTGTAGAAGTTGTAGTTGTAGATCCAACAATATGGAGTGATTTATAACCAAATACATAAAGTTTATTCCCAGATGCAAGAAGGACCTCAAGGTTTCCATCTCTGTCTAAATCTGCAACTGCCGGTGGTTCTTTAATAACATCATCTGTTTCATAACTCCATTTTCTAAAGCCAGTGGAATTTAAAATATAGAAAATCCCATCCCCTGAGCCAAAGATTATTTCAGGTTTTTTGTCTCCATCCAGATCTGCAATTGCCGGCGAGGAAAGGACCCTACCATTTATGCTGTATCTTTTTCTAATCTTCCCGGTATTACTGATTATGTATAATGCTTTATCCCTCGACCCCACAATAATCTCTTTTCTTCCATCTCTGTCTAAATCTGCAACTGCCGGTGTAGAAACTATCCCATCAAATGTTTCGTAATCCCAATCCTTAGCGATAGTAGAGTATTTAATATGCTCTACAGTACAATTTCCAGTAAATTCATTACATCTTCTAACACTACCTCGTTCATATTCCCTATAGTACAGAGAATATAGGTGGCCATCCTCTGAACCCATTAATATCTCTGGATCTCCAGATCCATCTATATTCGCTACAACTGGGGAGGGGACATCACCACTTGTTTGAAAGCTCCAAATCCTCAAATCTGGCAAATCTATGACATATAATCTGTTATTAATTGATCCGAGAAGGATATCCAATTTCCCATCGGAATTTATATCTCCTATAGCTGGCGTTGTCGCCCGAGTAAATAATGGATAATCCCATAACTTTTTCCCATGAGGGTTTAGAACATAGAGATTTTCATCATTAGATACGAATAGAATCTCCAAATTGGGGGAATTGTCAAGATTTACTGCCACGGGTGAAGTCGTTATAGACCCATTTGTTTCATATACCCAGATCTCCGTTCCATTTGCGTCTAAGGCATAGAGTTTATTATCCAAAGACCCAAAGAGAATCTCTAATTTAGTATTATTCCACAGATCAAAGACCGCGGGTGTTGAAACCGCTCCCCCAGCCTTATAAGTCCATAATTCTTCGCAATTTGAATTTAATACATACAAATTATTATCAGATGATCCAAATAGGATCTCAGCCATATCGTCGTTATTAATATCAACCGCTATGGGGGCAGATATCTTTCCTTGGGCTTCAAAGGTCGATAATAGATCCATATTATCCATAGAAAAATTTGAGGTAGCGTTACTAAATCCCGTATGTGCTAAATCGTGATAAATCATTGGCCAATCACTATCCATGATGCCGGCAGAAACTATCACCCCTGAGAGTAACAGAAATGTTAATGCAATGAAAATTTTTCCATTCATCTTTTTCATCCCTTAACAGGTTCCTTTAATGCATTTAATGATTTATAGTAATAAGCAATATTATTCAATATATTCCTAAAATCCATAGGGATTCATAAGAGATACCATGGTTCTGGAGTCTATAATTAGGCCATCGAAGATGGAGAAAACACCAACAGAAATGTTCTTAGTTGGATTTTTCTACTCCACCGTTGGCTTATTTCTGGCGCTATTAATCTTTGGGGGATATGCAGGTTTGGCAGCAAGTTTGGCAGGTATATTTTTTACTACTATGCCATTGGTTGTGATAATGACCAAAACAATCAGGTTGGAGGAAGAGAAGGATCTTATGGTCCATAAGGAAACATTTCTGATAAAAGAGCATGGAAAAGCCCTCTCTATGTTCCTATTTCTTTTTATTGGGATGCTAATTTCATACTCATTTTGGTTCACAATCCTACCTACCATCCTACCTGAAGACTCTGTAAAGAATCTCTTCGGTTTTCAAATTGATATAATAGAGTCCATACAGAAGAGTTCTACTGCTGTCGGCAAAGCTACACAAGAAATCAATGAATTAGAGAAGATATTATCAAACAACTTTATGGTTCTAATCTTCTGTATTCTATTCTCATTTCTCTATGGAGCGGGGGCTATCTTTATACTAACCCTGAATGCATCTGTTATTGGGGTAGCAGTGGGTAGTACACTAAGGAGATATATCGCTATGTATGCTTTCCAAAATCATTTGGAGTTCATTTATAATTATTTCAACTGGTCTGTCTCCATTACCTTATGTTACATGCTCCATGGGGTATTTGAGATATCTGCCTATTTTGTGGGCGCATTGGCCGGTGGTATTATCTCAGTAGCGGTAGTAAATCATGACTTTAGAACAAAGAAATTTTGGCGTATAGTAATAGATTCCTTAGATTTGATAATCCTCTCCATCCTGCTCTTGTTTTTGGCAGGTATAATAGAGGTATTTATCACACCCCTCCTGTGCTGATTAACGGCAATGACGATGTGAGTAGTTAATCTACTGGTTTTACCAATTTAATCCCTAATTTACTAATATTATTGACTTATGTAACTGAAATGTACACAAAAATTAGAGAAGAGATCAAGGGGTTACTGGAAAAAGCCTCTGGAGAATCCTTAATGCTGGAGGAAATTCAGGAGTCACTAATTGCAGATCTAACATCAACAATAGCATTTAGATTGGCTTCCAAACTAAAAAGAAATCCGAGAGAGATAGCAGAAGAGATTACAGAAAAGATAAAGCCTTCGGGTAGTATAAAAAAGGTAGAAGCGGTTAATGGTTATGTAAATTTTTTTCTGAATTATTCCAGAATTATTATCCCACTATTAAAGGATCTGATGAATAAAAAATGCGAATATGGTAAATCCAAAAAGAAAAATAAAAAACTAATCCTTGAGCATACCTCCATAAATCCATCTGGACCATTGCATGTAGGGAGATTGAGAAATTCCCTGATTGGCGACTCTCTCGCCAGAATCCTTGCCTTTTCTGGCTATGATGTTGAAACTCACTACTATGTGAATGATGTGGGAAAACAGATAGCCATAATCGCTCAGGGCATCAAGGAGGGAGTAGAGCCAGATAAAGATGCGATTGAAAATTATAGAAATTATAAAGAAAAAGAGGATTTCAAGATATTTTTTGAATATGTTTCTGCGAATAGAAAATTTGAAGAAGATCCGGAATTCAGGAAGCGGGTTCAAGAATATATAAAGAGGGCCGAGTCTGGAGATGAGACAGCACTGGATGAGATAAGTAATGTGGCGAGGAGGTGCTTGGAGGGACAGAAGGAGATATTCCAGAAATTGGGAATCCATTTTGATAGATTTGACTTCGAAAGCGATCACATAAAACGTGGTGATGTCTCAGCCGTTTTGGAATTTCTCAGAAAGAGCAAGTATGCCAAGACTACCCAGAAGGGATTTGGTCTCGACCTCAAGGACTTTGGACTTGAGAGAAGGGAGGGAATTTCTATTCTCGCCAGATTGGATGGAACCTCCGTATACCTTGCAAGAGATGTGGCATATCATCTACAAAAAAGCAAACTTGGGGATTTGATGATAAATGTTCTCGGCGAGGATCATAAGTTTGAATTTCGGGAATTGAGTACGATCTTAAAGGAAATTTATAAGATAAAGGTTCCTCTGGAGGTAGTTCATTATTCCTTTGTGAATTTTGAGGGTGAAGAACTCTCAACGAGAAAGGGGCAGATCGTCCCGGTAGATATACTTCTTGAAGATGCCATAAATAAGGCCGAGATAGAGATAGAGAAAAGAGAGATTGCCACAAAGGAAGTAGCCTCAGTTATTGGGATAGGGGCGATAAAATATCACATTCTTAAGACATCCCCCCAGAAGCCGATTACATTCAGGTTGGAAGAGGCATTAAACTTTGATGGTGATGCCTCTCCCTATATACAGTACGCTCACGCCAGATGCTGCAGTATCATCAGAAGATCAGAAATGGATTTGAATAAGATTAATGTTGATGAGATCGATCTGAATTTGGAGAGGGATGAGGAAAATCTTACGAGAAGCATTTTGAGATTCCCAGAGATTGTTGAAAAAACCGCAAATGAAAGAAGACCCAATATCCTGGCAAATTATCTCTACCAACTGTCTTCAGAATTCAGCAAATTTTATAAGTATTGTCCTGTGCTCCCCTCCGAGGAAAAGGTAAAGTGTAGGAGGCTACTCTTGGTTGATGCCACAAGACAGGTTCTGAATAATGGATTGAATTTATTAGGGATCGAGGCGCCAGAGAGGATGTAACACAAACTTCAGAAAGTTTGATGTGGCGGAACTTCGTTCCGACATACGCCAGACCAAAGGTCTGTCGTGTCATCAGTATGGAGTATTTCTCCGAAATACCCTTTATTGAATTCCTCTCTAATATTTCATCCGTATCCGAAAAAAGAGTGATATATGTATCCGGTTAATGGATTAAGGGAGGTAGCTTTACCGTTTTTATCTTAATCTATAATGAAGATAGATCTTGGGCTGGAAGGGGTTAAGTTGTTTCAATTCTAACCCCGAATATAAGACCTGCAAGACCTACTTCCAATAGCACAGCTAAGAAGATTAGGATAATATCCTCAACCAAGAAAAAAATCAAGACAGAAAAAACTAAAAAATAATAGAATATAGTATCGTTTTTCTCCAGAAAGGATAGTTTTTTATAATGTGGATCGTATTTCCCAATAGTTTTTATCCTGCCAGATACATGAAATTTTCGCAGAGGATACATCCAGTTTATACCTGAAACTGTGAAACTATCCTCAAGGAGATGGATAAGAGAGCCAGTGAACAAACCGATGGGAAATATCAGCCAGATTAATGTATCCATTTCTGGAAAAAGAAAAAAGCAAAGAAGGATAAAGAGAATCGTAGGGATAAACCAGGACAGGGATATAATAGAAACACCTAAGAGACTATGCCATATCCCCCTATGCCTAAATTTTAATCCAACATATCTCTTCTTGAGGATGAAAGTTAATGGAAAAGCAAGCACCTTAGAAATTCCTGCAAGAAGAGGATTGATAACTGTAAAAAATTCAAAATACTTCATCTCTTTACCCCGCATCTTCTTGTAACGCATTGCTGAATCCGTAGCATCCAGAGCGTCTGGTAGGAGAGATCCAGCGATAATCCCTAACAATAGTATGTAGAGAATTACTTGATCAGTTCTGTAGTCAAAAGCATTAAATAATAAAACACCTGTGATTAGAAAGGCTATCAAAACATGGTATTTACCTAACATAGAAACATATTAGAACCTAGCAAATAATATTGATAAGTTCAGAAATCATTATTGTTTTTTATCCAGAAAATTTAATATAGATGAAGTTAAACCAAAGAACAAAGATGATAGTCTGCGGCATAGACGAATCTGGCAGGGGTCCTGTAATAGGCCCCATGGTAATGGGATGTGTGGTCTTGGATGATACAGGAAGAGAAAAACTTGCCGGCTTGAAAATCAGGGATTCAAAAAGGGTAGCACCCTCAAGAAGGCTTTCTCTGGAACCATTGATTAAAGAATATGCTCTGGAATGGAGTCTATCCAAGATTTATCCACAGGAAATTGATCTCAGGAGAAGGAAAGTATCGTTGAATGTGATAGAGGCAATGAAAATTGCTGATCTGATATCCTCTCTGCATAACAATCCGGACAGGATTATCGTTGATGCAGCAGACAGTGTAGCAGAGAATTTCAAGAACAAGATAATATGGTTCCTGAGTAAGAAGGGAGTGCCCATACCTGAGATAATTTCAGAGCATAAAGCCGATGACCGCTACATCGAGGTCTCTGCAGCCTCCATCCTGGCAAAGGTGGAAAGAGACAGGGAGATAGAAATTCTAAAAAATAAACATGGAGAATTTGGCTCTGGCTATCCCTCTGATGAGATCACCCAGGAATTTGTAAAAAATCTGGTGCGAAATGGTGAACTTCCGGATTTTGTGAGAAGATCGTGGAATACCGTGAATAGGAAAAAGCAGACTACACTGGATGAATTCTAATTTTTCATTGTATTATAAAGTATGGGTTTACATGGTAGGTATAGGTTCTGAATGGACGTTTTTAGGTTTGTTGTAATGCGTTCACGAGGGTTCGTAGAACCCTCGTAATACCCGTTGTGATGGTCAACCTTTCTGAAGGTTGTTTTTCACCCACTTATATCTATATTGATT
>QMZG01000019.1 GCA_003663045.1 Candidatus Altarchaeales archaeon | reverse complement strand
TAAAGGTGCTCCAATTAATAAAGCAAAGAGGATAAACATTGTCTGAGATGTAGTTTCTGAACGCATCCTTCTAAACAGATTTTGCTCTGTTCTTATATCATTAGCGATTTCTTGGAGTACGGTAGGTAATTCGCCACCAGAGCGCATTCCTTGTACCATGAGTTTCACACTTCTGGATAATTTATAGGACTTTATCCTATCAGACATGCCTATCAAGGCATTTTCAAAGGATTCTCCACTCAATGTCTCTCTGGCAACTGTCTGGATTTCAACCGCTAATGGGCCGAATTCGGGTCTTGCAGCAACCCACAAGGCGTTATAGGTGGTCATGCCTGCGATCATATTCTGACTTATCATAGTTAAAACATCTGGTAACACCTTTTCTACACTCGAAGTACGCCTATCTATTAACAGGAAAAAAAACAGATAAAGGAGTATCCATACCAAACTAAAGGGTATTATAGCTGCAAGGATAATCATGAAGAGGGATAAATTTAGGGCAATTGCAACTAATGTAGTCATAACAGATAGCATAATGCTGTATATCAATCCAACACCCAGAATTTCCTCTGGATTTCTTGTTAGCCCGGTATAGATAATCATTCTACTCATTCTGGACTTACTACCTCTGGGGAAATAGGATCCCAATCTGGTGTGAAGCGATTTGGCAAATCTTACAAATCTGAAGGTAAGCCTTTTTGCAATTAGGATAATAAAATTTAGTATAATCATTACCAGATCTGCAATTGCTAAAACAACGGAAGAGATAATGCTCACTAAGGTATCTACTATCATACCTACAAGGTTGCTTATTATCCTTGACACACGCCTTGTTATGGAAACCATTTTTATCCTTCGTATTGGGAAATGAGGCTATATGGCTGATCTTGTGGCTGAGAGACGAAATCTCTCAGGCACACGCCCGAGCTCTGCTCGGTCGTGTCGCTCATTTTATTTTCTTTTGGGAATACAAACACTTTTCTTTCTTAAAGAAAAGGGTTTGTTATGGAAACCATTTTTATTCTAACCCACATCGGGCCTCTTATTTCTTATAATGGAGATAAATATGAATTGAAAGAATATAACCCCAAGCAGTATAATCCAAAAATGGAATTCCTGTATAAGCGAACCCCCCATAAAACTGGAAAGTATTAAAAGTAGGGTGGCGCCCATAGAAGGAAAAACAATGACAAATATCATATAAACTAATGACCAAAGGCCGAGTTCCTGTCCATAGCTTCTTATCTTATTCTCCTTTTCTGCCCTGATCTCATTAGAAATTGCCTTCAATGCTATGGTAACATTTGAACCAGTTTTTAATGCATTTACAATCTGCCAGAATACCCTCCTCAGATATTCTGAGGAGGATAACAGCCCAAATTCGTCCAGTACATTTATAATAGATTTACCAGATTGTACCTCCCGCACAATCTTACCGCAGATAGTGGAGCATTCACCATAATCCCCATTGGCAATATTAACAAATGTATCAAATAATGGAATCCCAGCAGTAAGTTGGATCTGCATATCCTTTAGCATGTACTCTAAGTGTTTGTCGATCTGTCTTTCAGTTCTCACTATCTTCAACCTTGGGATGAGCATGATATAGCCAAAGGAAAGTACGCCCAGAACCCCAGAACCTAAGATACCTATAAAAAGGTCTATGCCTCCTCTAATAACAAGTGGCGCTACTAGGAGGATTGCACTAATGATGAATACCATCATGGCTATAAACATAGCAATGGATAAATACGATATAGCATCTATTTTGTAACCAGCCCTCTTAAGATCCCAACCAAGTTCTGGGAACATCATACCTATCTGCTGAGAAACTGGCTTTAGTGGGCTAATCAATGTATTTACTTTTTTGGATTCAAATACAGATTTCATTTTTCATAATTCCTTATCGTGCTCCACTAGATCCAGAACGGTCTCTTTATCTATATAATATTCTGTAATAATCTTACCTACATCATTAACTTCTTTTATATTCTTCCTTAATAACCACTCTAATATTTTCTTCTTTCCAAGTATATCCTCCTCAATTTCCCTTTCTGTCATTCCAGTAAATATTTCTAGTTCCTCCCTTAATCTGACACTTGGTGAGACCTTTTCAAGGGTATCGGAACGTGGTTGCCATTTATATACTATGTTTAATTGTGGCATTTCTGACTCCCTTCTTACCAGTTCTGCTATCTCAAATGTCCTTCTCTGCCTTGTTCTTCTGTTTATATACTGAGTAACGACCATATGCAATGAACCCATCACAATAGGGGGGATACTCATTGGTGGGCTGGTTATCCTCTCAACCACTTCCCCACCACCCAATGCGTGGAATGTTCCATATACACTATGACCAGTATGCATTGCCTCAAATAATACCTCCGTTTCCCTTTTTCTTCTTACCTCACCAACGATTATCCTATCAGGTCTCATCCTCAGAGAATTCTCCACCAGATCAAGCATAGAAACCTCGCCCTCGCCCTGTGGTGTGGGAGGCCTAGTAGTGAGGGGAATCCAGTGCAGATAATTGGGGAGATTTAATTCTCTGGTATCCTCTATGGAGATTATCCTCTGATTGGCTGGGAGGAAGGGCATTAGGGCATTGAGCATAGAGGTTTTTCCAGAGGCCGTTCCCCCAGTTATTAGGATGCTCATCTCATATTCTATAGATAACCAGAGAAAAGCAGCCGCCTCAGAACTAATGGTCTTGAATCTGGGATCGATCATATGCACAATAGTCCAAGGAGTCCTGGAGAATCTCCTTATTGTTATGGTATTACCAGTAGTTGATATGGGGAATAAGGTAGCATTCACCCTGTCTCCAGTCACTAAATGAGCATCTAACAATGGCTCAAGGTGTGTTATTTCCCTTCCCACTTCTCTAGCTATCCTAGATGAGTAGTTCATAATCATATCCTCAGAGGGTATCATTATATTGGTCTTTACCCAGCCATGTATCTTATGGTAGACCCAGACCACATCCCTGCTGCTGTTAACAACAACCTCTTCAATCTTGGGGTCAGCCAATAGATATTCCATATCACCTAGGCCTATCATATCATTCACTATCATCCTACTGAGAACAGATATGTCCTCTTCTACCGATTTCTTCAAAACATTTCTTAATTTTTCCTTAGAACGTTCTAAGAACCTATTCTTTAATTCTGTATATCTATCTGGATCCAGGATATTTCTAGTTTCTATCTGAATCTCACTCACCAGGCTTCTTTTAGTCTCATCCAAAAGAGCCTCTGTGACGAAGTCTATTTCTGGCAGGGATACATTATAATGGAGTACATAATCACCAGTATCTATAATCCTGACAGGTATGGATATATCACCCATCTGTATATTATATGATTCTATTTCAATCTCCTTTTCTTCAGTATCCTCCGCTTTGCTTGTTTCTTTTTCCTCCTTTACCTCCTCATTATCCTCAACCATCTTGCATTATTTATCTCATAAATCTAGTAATATCATTACTAAATATCATTAGTAATTTACTATTTATCTATAAATACTTTTTAGTGACAAAATGAGAACGAGGAAACTCATAAAATTTGTTTTTTTATTCTTAGTAGTCCTAACAACATCGGTATCTGCAAGATACATAACATTGAGTCATAAAGTGACTATGGAAAGAATCATTCAAGAGGATAAAACTACAGTTAATATAACCCTGCTTAACTCTGGGGATGAGCCGGCATACGATGTCCAGCTTTCCCTTTTGTTACCAGAAGGTGTCAGCTCTGAACCAATCTTCCTAGGGGAGTTAGATCCCAATATGCCCAAAAGTGGAACCTTTGACATTAAAATAAACTCGGATGTAATACCTGGGAGATATTCTATGGCGATTTTAACAGAATACAAGGATGCAAATGGCTATCCCTTCTCTTCAGTACTCCCAAAGTCCTTAATTCTTAAAGAATTTAAATCATCTCAGATATCTGGAAGGATTTCTGGAATAACCTTGGGGGATAAAGAGATCAAGAAACTTACATTAGAACTCAGGAATATGGATCAAAGGGGCCATAATTTAAAAATAAAATTATTTATTCCCAGAGAATTAAAAGCAGACAACGAAGAAAAATCTTTAGTGCTTAACGCTAGAGAAGAGAAGAAAATAAATTTTGATATCTCATCATTTGGTGCACTCCCGGGAAGCAATTATGTTGTTTTTGCTTCTTTAGATTACGAAGATTCTGGTATTCATTATTCTTCTACTGCGATGGGGATAGTTAAGGTTGTGGAGGGTAGAACCGTACAGAGTGAAAGCGAAGAAATTCCATTTGGTGTAGTATTTTGGATTTTGACTATATCCTTTATTGTTTTATTGTCCGTTTTTCTTTATCTCAAATTTTATAAGAAAAGGAGATGAGTAAAATCTCGGTTATCATCCCAACTTTAAATGAAGAGAAAAACCTTTCACGGGTATTGGAAGAGCTTCCAGATTATGTGGATGAGATTATTGTAGTTGATGGCTATTCTAAAGACAGAACGGTAGAAATCGCAAAGGATCATGGGGCAAAGGTGATATTTGATGAAATAGGAAAGGGTTCTGCCTTGAGAAAGGGTATGAAAAAAGCTACTGGGGATATTGTTATTATGATGGATGCTGACTGTTCTCATGTTCCCAGTGAGATACCTCTCTTAGTCGCTGGAATTGAAAGCGGCTTTGATGTTTGCATGGGCTCAAGATTCATCCAGGGTGGTGGAAGTGATGACATAACACCTTTGAGGAGAATTGGGAATAAATTCTTCGTCTTTCTCGTAAATCTAATCTGGGGAATGAACTATTCAGATCTCTGTTATGGTTATAGATCTTTTAGAAGGGATTGTATAGAAAAACTCGAACTTGAGTCAGATGGCTTTGGAATTGAAACCGAAATATCAATAAAGGCTGCAAAAAATAAACTAAGGGTTTTAGAGGTTCCAAGTTATGAAAAGGCCCGTCGTTCGGGGGAAGGGAAATTGAGGACATTTCGTGACGGCTGGATTATATTGAAGAGGATTGCAAAGGAGGTATTTAGGGGATGAACCAAAAAACATTTGTAGTAATGCCCGTAGGTAATGAAGAAGAAACAATTGCAAACACACTCGCTCGTATACTGGAATTGGAAATAGAAGATTTACTTGTCACACCCGTCATAGATGACTACTCACAAGACAATACACGAAAAATCATTGAGGATTTCGAAAAGCGGTATCCTGGAAAAATAAAACTTCTCTATAATAAAAATGCTATGGGCACTATCCCCGCTTATTTTTATGGATTTAGATATGCATTGAAAAATGGTGCAAAGTATATAATAGAGATGGACGCGGGGAATAGCCACATGCCAGAGCAGATTCCGGGATTTATAGAAAAACTAGAAGAGGGTTATGATTGTGTATTCGGCTCCCGTTTTATTAAAGGTGGAAAATTCATAGACCACCCATATTACAGGATTTTTATCAGCTGGCTTGGAACAAAGATAGCAAATCTTTACCTGGGAACAAAATTGAAGGATATGACCAGTGGATTTGAAGCCTTCAGAGCTGATGTTCTTGAGCGATTTGACTTTGACGCCTTCCTCTCAACTGGACACTTTTATCAAACAGAAATGAGATACTATTGTAAAGGATTCAAAACAATAGAGGTTCCCATCCATTACATAGGCTCAAAATCAAGATTCTCCCCTAATACACTATTGAATGCATTAAAGGAATTATTTAAGGTTAAGAAAAATTATTATGATAATATCCTTCCAAAATTGAAAGAGGATAGAAAATGAAAAAAATTTTAGTTACGGGTGCAGGTGGCTTTATTGGTAGTCATCTTGCAAGGGAACTCTACAGAAAAGGTAATTTTGTGAGAGTTGTGGATATAAAATGGGATGGGTATTTAGAAGAGCCTTATTATTCCGAAAAACTTACCCTAGATTTAAGAAAGAAGGAGAACTGTTTGAAAGCGACTAAAGACATAGACTATGTATTTAACCTTGCTGCTAACATGGGGGGCATCGGCTTTATCACCGCAGTGGGTGCGGAGGTAATGCGTGATAATATCTTGATAAATACAAATATGCTACAGGCATCGCTGGAAAATGAAGTAAAACGCTTTTTCTTTTCATCTTCTGCCTGTGTATATCCCACATATAAGCAGACGGATGCAAATGTGGCCCCTTTAAAAGAGGAGGATGCGTATCCTGCAGATCCAGATAATTTTTATGGATGGGAAAAATTGTATACAGAAAAGATGTGTGAAGCATATGCAAAAGATTTTGGATTAGATATGAGGATAGCCCGCTACCACAATATTTACGGGCCAGAGGGGACTTATAAAGGGGGTAGAGAAAAATCTCCAGCAGCTATCTCTAGGAAGGTTATTGAAGCTGGAAACCCTGGGGAGATAGAGATCTGGGGCGATGGGAAACAAACAAGGTCCTACTGTTATATAGATGACTGTGTTCGTGGAAGCATTATGCTTATGGAATCAAATTATACAAAACCATTAAACATTGGTTCGGATAGACTCGTAAGCATTGATGAACTAGCAGACATAATTATAAACATTTCTGGGAAAAAAATAAGTAAAAATTACGATCTTTCTGCCCCCCAGGGCGTGAGAGGTAGAAATGCGGATTTGACATTAGTAAAAAAGGTGCTTGGATGGGAACCACGTGTAAGTTTAGAAGAGGGGCTTGAAAAGACATATAAGTGGATAGAGGAACAGATGCAAAAGAAAGAATGAAAAAAGCGTATCTAGTGTTTACTACTATAAATGTTCCGAAAATTGCCGAGCAGTTTTGTAGCAATTTTGAAAAATTCGGTCATGAAAATGATGTTGGGATTATTATCATCGGGGACAGGAAAAGTCCAGATAAGGCATCCTTTGATATCTGTAATAGACTTCAAAATCAGGGTTTTGACATAGAATATTTTGATATAGAAAAACAAGAGAGATGGCTAAAGGATTATCCGGAGTTCAAGAAGATAATTCCGTACAATAGCGATAATCGGAGGAACATTGGTTTTCTTATTGCTTTAGAGAGGGGTTGTGAGTTTATAATCAGCGTTGATGATGATAATTATCCACAGAGAGATATAGATTTTTTTAAATATCACAGCATAGTGGGAACCAAACAGATTATTCCAACTATTAGAACGAACTCTAATTGGTTTAATGTTTGTGACTTGTTGGAGAAGAGTCCAAATCAAAGAATTTATCCTAGGGGGTATCCCTACAATAAGAGATGGGAGGACACCTCTATAACCAAAGAGAAAAAAGAAGTTAATGTTATGTTAAATCAGGGGCTATGGCTTGGTGATCCAGATGTGGATTCAATCACAAGAATTAATCGTGATGTTAAAATTACTGAATTTATTGATGAACAGATTGCCTTAGAGATTGGTGTCTGGTCTCCTATTAATACCCAAAACACTTCCATTCATGTTGATATCCTGCCTGCCTTTTATTTTGTATTAATGAACGAGAGAGTTGATGGGATGATAATTGACAGATATGGGGATATTTGGGCTGGATTATTCACTAAAAAGATTATGGATTCTTTAAATTACCATGCTTCTTTCGGAAACCCAATTGTGAATCATGTTAGAAATAAACATAGTCTCTTTGAAGACCTAAAACAAGAGCTTGGGTGTATCATCTACACGGATTTGCTGGTTGATATTCTTGAAGGTATTGAGTTAGAAGGTAAGAATGCATTGGAGTTATATGCCAATCTTTCTGATCAACTTTTACAACATGTTTCAACAGATAAGAGATTCTCAGGAGATTTTAGGTCCTATTTGGAGAAGTTAAATCATGCCCAGATGGTATGGTTAGAAACAATAGAGGATATAAAATCATGTAGTCATTTTTAGATTATGTTATTAATTCTGTGGTGATTTATAAACCACAAATTTTATCCTCATTGTTGGTTTTAGGAAGGGTATGTCCTCTTCTATTCCCTTTGTATCACTTTCTTCGCTAAAGGTTGCTGTCTTTATATCATGAACCATGTAGGTAGTATTTCCCTGTATGACATAATTTCCGATGATGCATTTTGTAGGCTGTGATTCACAACCAAAATATCCACAAGATGGCACCGTATCTGAGGGTATGTATCTGAGATTTGTTGTTAGGAGTAGTGTGTCCAGAAAAACCGCACTGCCGCCGCCCCCTTTCCCAACACCTATTTTAAGTGTGTGCTTTTCTTTACTTATAGTAAAGTTTCCTACTGGTTTCCATTTCCAGAAAACAAATCCACCTATTTTGGTACCCTCATATGGTTCTGAGAATATGGTAGTGTTATCAAGGGATATATTTATAATCTTTCCTGGTGCTGCTGGGGGGTTATTTTTTGCGTATCTTGTCCATAGAGAATATGTTCCTGTACCGCATGGGATACTGAAATTGTATGAAACAAAATTACCAACGCTTTGTAAATCCTCTATCCAAGAATTATTTGATGTTCCACCAAGGGGTTCAGAGGCTTGAGGTGACACTTCCACAGAAATTCCGCTTTCATCATCATAACACTCTGCCTCTCTCCAAAGATAAATACACCTTATGTGATTTTCACTTATGGAAAAATTAAATCCATTCCCGCAGGTTATTATAGACTCCTCTATGGTGTCTAAATAAGATCCCTCAAAGCAACAGATATTGGATTGGTTTAAACATGAAATCTCGGCATAGAAGTCATATTTTCCAGAGCCAAAGAGTTTGTTCCTTACTGCAGGATAGTTATTCTGTGTGATATTTATAAAATGCATTAACTTATCTGGATCCAAGATTCTATCCAAAACCTTGGTAGAATTTTCTATGGTCTCCGAATCTGCCAAACCAATGACGATAATATTATCCGACTCTGGATCCTTGGTCCAATTATATGGAATTCCCAGTGTCCTTACTAATTGCTCTGAAACCGCTGTAGATAACCAACTAATTTCATATTCTATCTCTAAGGATTTCGTTTTCTCTACCATATCGCTCCAGAGATAGATCAATATTCCCAAAACTATGAAAAACATAATTATGGCAAATACTATATCCCATGTAAATGCCTGTGCTTTTTTGTTTAGAGACATTTTCTGGTTAACAAATTTCACCGATATAAACCGTATTATTATAATTGATAACCTCTGTAGTTAGGGTAGAATTCAGATGTATCATGGTTCTATTTTCATCCATTTCACATATATCTAAGCAACAGTATACCCCTGTGGTAAGCAATGGGGCATACCATGTCATTCCTTTTTCTATATTTTCCACAAAGACTGTGGGTTCCTTTCTATAGAATGTTATATTAAATTCATCTCCAGGATATCGGGTATAGAGGGTAAAAAATTGAGAATAACCCTCGCCCACAATACTTATCTGATTTATATTATCTGCCAGTGTATTAGCTATTCTCCTTCCAGTCATATGTAGCCTTAGATCAGACAATTCTACATACTTCAGGTATATAACAAAACCCATAACAGCAAAGACTAAGATAACTATGGCAAGTATTACAATGAATTCTAGGCTTACCTGTGCCTTATTCTTATTTGATTTCATCTTATATATTCTGTATTTTAATTTAATTTTTATGTATGACAGAATTCTGTTAGATTATATTTCGCACAATGTTCATCATCCAGTCTGAACCATTCTGGTGTTCCATAAACCCTTTTTCCAGAGATATCCTGGAGGTATAGATAATCTACTGAGGATTGATCGATAAATGCCGGTAATATTCCAAATTCATACAACTTATATTCTGCAAAATTGTTTACATTCACGAAGCTTTCTAAGCCTATCTCTGTATCGGGGCTTAGATCTAGAAGTTTTATCAGTTCTTTTGACCGATTTTTATATTTTTCAGAAAGATTTAGATTCCCTTCCAAACGATCAAAAAAACAGGAGCCATTCTTACTGCTATGATAGAGTTCACCTTCTATATCATCATTTATCAATAACCTCAATATCTCATGTTTTCCATTATTTCTTAGCGCAACATAATTTATGCCGGAAAAATTCAATTTAGAAACCCCAGAGACATAGGGGAATCCCTCAGCATCTAAACTTTCATTGTAATAGTCTATAACCCCTCCCGATGAGTTTAGTACATTTCTTGCGTCATCGGATAGATCATTATAAAAATCATCTACATCTATAACAAAAACGGTATAATTCACCAATTCGGGATATGTTGAATTGTATGCTGTTATATTGTCGCCTTGATCACTTTCGTTTTCGTCACTAACATCAAATACTTTGCCTCCTCCAATCCCCTTGCCATTAATCCCCGTGGCTAATACCTCTATGCTCTCTGTCCTGTTACTTTTTCTAAATCCCCTTCTAATCTTGTTTGCGGTATTCAGTGGATACAATACATCCTCCAAACCAATTATTGAGACTAGAGAATAGATCCTTACATTTGATCTCTCATATCTGCACATTCCTTCTTTATCAGAAATATCAAGATTAAGGGCGATTATCTCTATGAAATGCCAACTATCATAGGGGTATATATCCATGGAGGAGAAGGTGATATTAACATCAAAACCCAATCTCTCTCCAGATTTGTTGATTTTGTCTAACCAAACGCTCAGGGTGTGGTTTTTTAGATAGGTTACATTAATTGTACTTCCATTAATGGTGATGGTGCCGTTTAGTATCAGTTCCTTTAGGGTTTGTTCGGAATCGTTTAGGGGGACTCCAGTGTGGATAACATGGTCTATCATATAAACAGCCCCCCTTCTCCCAGATATCACCATGGCCCTACTTAGATCTTTTTTAGCAGATTCTACAAAGTAGTGGAGTTCGTCCGTCCTCATCTTTGTAGGATTCAACTCGGCACTAATTTTATAGGAGCTATAGTAAAGAGAGACGGCTGCTAATAGTAGTAAGGCTAATATAAGGGTTACAATAGCATATATGTATCCTTTATTACTCATCTTTATTACTCATTCTAATTCAATTAGATAATTACCGATTCATGTATATATATCTTTCTATACCTTTCTATTGGTGTCTACATCTCCCTTCTTTTTATTCTTAGGAAATCTTACGAATTTAACTTTGTTCTTGCTTTTTTCAATCGAAACCTTTGATTGTGATTTTATTATTTTGACTATATTTCCATCTAAAACTAGGTATGCATCTCTGTTTTTCCTTAACAGCGCAATCTCCGTTTTTGAACTATCTGGAACAATTAATGGTGCTTGCTCTCGCATGAATGGGACCATTGGTGAGATTAGATAAACCCTCGCTTCTGGATGGATGATTGGTCCACCCAATGAAAGGGAATGTCCAGTGGAGCCCGTCTGTGTAGAAACTAAGACCCCATCTGCACGAAATTCCGCTATTTTTTCTTGATCTAAATTTATTCTAAATTCTAAAAGGGATGCCGGTCTCTTTGGCAATATGGCCAATTCATTTAAAGCTTCATATCTGTTATTTGCAATTAGTTTCATTCTCTCCTCTATGAAAAATTCACCCCTTAGTAGCTTCTCTATGCCCTTGATTGCATTTTCAGCTTTTAATTCTGCCAAGTAACCAACCCTCCCCGTATTTATGCCAAGAATTATTGGATTAGATTTCAATTCATTTACTGACCACAACAGGGTTCCATCACCACCCAGAATTATTGCCAGATCAACCCTCATATCTCCCACATTTGTTTTCTTCTCTTTTATTTTTCCGGCAGCAATTGGATCAAAATATAGGTGTATGTCTTTCTTTCTCAGTTTTTTTACTATCTTCTGAACAAATTCCTTTTTCACTTCTGGGTGTGCGATGATACCAATACGGGAGATTTCCATTTTGTTATGGTGTAGTATGTGGGGGATATCGATGACATGTTTAAGCATCGGTGTCATTAACAGGGCTTAAATCCATGTGTCATTAGTCCTCCTAAGGGACGCCAACGCCGACATATGCGGGAGATTTCCATTTTGTTATAAATTCAGATGGAGTAAATATAAAGGCAATTCTATAGAGGATTATAAATAATTCGCAATATATCTGATAGAATATCGAATAGAACGTATTGTGGTTATGAGAAGTTGAAAATCTTTGATTTCAATTTGGGTGAAGGCGAAGCCGTAATCTCATAACCGCTGTTATATTCTCGAGGGCTGAAAGCCCGAGACGAGCTAAAAAATAGATTGTAAAACAATTTGAAAAACAAAAGTTATGACCAAGAAAAATACTGTAAACAAAAATACAAATAAAATTTTTCTATTATCCCAAACTACAATTCCTTGAGATTTAAGTTGTTGTTCTAATTCAGGTTTTAGTTTCTTAGTTCTAAGGAAGAGGGATGCAATCCAAAAACCAATTAGAGTTAAAAAGTTCCATAAACCAAACAAAGCAAATTTTTTCTTGGATGGTTGATCTTTTCTGAAAGCTATTACTCCAGCAAACATACTTGCTAAGCATGAACTTAATATAAAGAATATAATGCCCCATAACCAAACAGACCTCTTTATAAAATCTGCTAAAACAACATCGGCAGGAGCAGAATCCTTTATCCATAAATCCTCAGTTAAATATCTTGAAGGTGCATCTATTTTGATTTTTGTATAGTTCAAATTTTCAATTTCTTTCTTTCCATTAAAGAAAGGTGATAATTCTTTGGGCACGTAATAATATTTGTCAATAAAATAATTAACTTGGACATAATTTTTAATTTCTAAGTAGAGTTTTGGAGTAACATGATCCATCACGTATATTAAAATTGGTATTTTTTGGCTTCCATAAACGCTTGTTGGTTTCAAGGGAAAGTAAATTTCATCTGTTGGAAAACTAATAGAAACACCAACAACGTTAATGAGTCTACCATATCTATCTCTTATTGCAGATTCTTGTTTGAATTTTTCAACATCTGAAATCCAAGAAACCACGAAAGAATATTCTTTACCAATATAATCTTCTAAAATTGATTTCAAACCAGAAGGTAAATCTAAATCTTTATTTGTTAGGTAATTATAAAATGCACTTCCATCTTCTGCTGTAACTAATTCTGTTGTTAAGCCCATTTTCTCTATGTGTTCATATATTGTAATTCCTTCCTCTATGCCTATACCCATACTCGTGTATCTACTAAATAACATAAATGGAAATGTATAAACCTGAGACATTCTCATTACACTGAAAGCAATAGAAACTGCATCATCGGTTTTTTCTTTTACGTCATAGCCCCAAAGAAGTCTTGGAAATCCTTTGATTATATCTATTACTGTTTTATCTGGTTTTGCAGGAACAGGAAAAATCCAAACAGCTTTTTCACCATGTAAATC
>QMZG01000018.1 GCA_003663045.1 Candidatus Altarchaeales archaeon | reverse complement strand
TCCTGTATATCTCTAGTAATTTTAACAATCTCATTTTCTATATCCGATATCTCAGCTCTGAGGGATTCTTCCTGTTTTTCTATTTCTATCAATTCCTTTTTTAGATTTGTATGTTTCTCGGTTAATTTTTTAATCTCTTCTGATAGCGACAGTTTCTTTTTAGAAATTTCATTAACCTTTGCATTAATATCAGATTTTTTCGTAACTAACTCGGATTTTTTTGATTCTATCTGAGATTTCTTTTCCTTTATTTCATCAATCTCCTTGATCTTCTCTTCCATTTCCTTCTCCACTTCTTGCCTTTTTTCTTCTAGATCCTCCATTTTCTTTGTCATATCAATTATCTTCTGCTCTAAGTCTGAGATTTCTTTTTTGAGTAATCCCTCTTGTTCTTCTACCTCTTCAAATTTCTTCTTCATTCTAGTATGATTCTCTACCGATGTATTGATTTCAGCAGAGAGTTCCAATTTTTTACTGGCGATTTCATTAATCTTTGCTTCAATATCAAACTGTCTCTGAAGCAGTTCCCTTTTCCTAGAATGAATTCTCGACTTCTTGGACCATATATCAATGAGTTCCTGATGTTGTTTAGGATCTTCCTTTTCCCCCTTTTTCTTCTTTCCCCCAAATATGTCCATTTTAGATCACATTGTATACATAGATTATAAAAATATTATAGAAATTTATATTGTTATCTCTTTGTCATCAACATCCAGTATCTAGATCATATCTCTCAATGTGCTGACAATCGAGCCGAATAGCATAATCCCCCGTCTTACAGACACCACACACCTCGCTTCCATTAACCTCCCTCCAGTAAAGATAGTCTATCCATGTAGCGTTTGCATGAGGGACAATATTATGATCCATGAGTTCATAGATATCTACGAGTGTTTCTATTCCTATGAGGGAATTATTGAAATATTCCCTGGATTGATTCTGGTATTTTTCTGAAAGATTATAATTGCCGTCCAATCTGTCAAAGAAACTCGGTCCATTTGTGTAATTTACTGAACAATTTGTTTCATACTCAGTAACATTACTTACCTGATAGCATGAAAAGTTAAGATCTTCAGAATTAATTCCGAGGATTACCTGATGGGATGTATTGCTATTTTTTATATAGACGCAATCACCATCACTTAGACTTAAATTCCCCGTGTCTCTTATCCAAGGAATGGTTATATTGCATTTATCAGCAAAACTTTGGGCCGCATTCTTACCATAGTTAATCACGCCAGCAAAATGATCAGATTCTGGTGCGGTTATATCAAAGCAAATTTGTTCAAATAGGCTGCAGGATCCATAACCGTTATTCATCACTAATATAAGTTCTCCCACATCATTAGTGCTACAAAAAGTTGAAGGGTCTGCAATACTGGGCTTGAGAATCACATTCCCCCTCCCACTCCCATTACCATCACTGCCATTGCCAATAACATTCATGTCAAATCTAATATCGCAATCATATATATACTTCATAATTTTTCCCTTACTACTTAGGGCATAGAGGGGATCCTCCAGGCCGATTATGGATGAATTAGAAGTAGTCCTCATGGTACTTTCTCTGTAGTAGCATATACCGGTCTTATCAATTATATCTACCTTATTGTCTATAATTATGGAAAAATGCCATGCATCAACTGGAATCACTTTAATCTCCCTTAGTGTTATATTAACCCGAAAATCCATATCTTTACCTCTCATTTCTATTCTATCTATCCATTCCTTAAGGGTGTGATTAACCATGTATGTAACATTGCTACCATTCAAGGTACCGCAGAGTGTTAACTCAGCTATAGCGGCCTCAGACCCAGTTTTTGGATAGACAACTTTATTGCAGTCCACACCACAGAGAGAGCTACAATTAAATGTATAATTTAATAGGGGATTTCCAGGTGGTTTGATAACATAGTCTATGGAATAGATCGCAGCCCTCCTTCCAAAGATAACTACTGCCCTGCTCAGATCCCTCTTCACATCCTCCACAAAATAATGCAATTCATCGCAGCGAATCTTTGCTGTTGCGTCCTCTATCTTTGTCTCTGAAGTACCAACATAAAATGATACTAAAAGTATTAATGGGATAATTAACAGTATAATTGCTAATGTGAAGAATACCCCTTTATTTTTTATTAAATTCAGGAATTTCATCTTACATCCAAACGATCAACTTCATGGTTATTGGCCCCCACAATGATCTTACTCCGCCCGCTCTGCTGAAATCAAATTCTATCATGCTGGAATCAAATTTTATGTCAATCTTTCTGTTTTCATTGGAATCCAATCTCTGCAATAATCTAAAGATGGCATCATCAATAGCGTCGTTCTCATCATAGCTAATATTCTCTGGGGTATAGTAACACTTCTTATCCCCATTATAGTAATCAGGGATACTTTCTGTAATATTTGTGTCATCTTCAAACCGAATCGTCCAGTTACATCCACCCTTTTTCAAAAAGACATTACCATAACCTACCCTTCCACTGAGTCTTATGGTATAAATTGCTCTATCATCTGGAGAGCATCCCATATCCTCGGTGGGACTATTACTTGTGCGAATCTCTAATGAGTTGTTTTCTCCAGGGATCAGATTAACACTGGGATTGGGAATTTGAACGATATAGGGATCTCCCAGGATACGATAGTCAATTCCAAAATGACCATCTCTAAGTGTATAAGCAATCGTTGAACCATGGCTATTACTCACATTTAAATAATCCGTCCAATACTCTGCTGAATATGATGTAATCTTAGCATCTACCACTCTGGCAATTTCAGGGACAAAAAGAATTCCGGTGCAATTCTCCGTATCATTAAATCTTTCTGTATCTTGAGTAAGGGTGATTTCGCCATATGCTGTAGCATTTATTGCCGGGGTGTAACTGAATTCTATGTATGATTCTGGGTATAATATAGATGGGGTTATGTTTCCAGTTATCCTCGCAGTTTGTGCCCTGTAACTTACATTTACTATATCTTGGGCAATAGTTCGATATATCAATTCTAACTCACTAGCGTTAGAACTTGCATAATATGACCCATTCCCACAGTCGGCTATCGCCCGAAGGGTCCAGTTACCCATTGGACAATTTGCTACGGGACCAAAACCGATGGAATGCACAGTTGCATTTAAATCGTTATGCGCTCTACATGAAGACCAGTTCGCATTTTGCATTTCGCACTGACATTGGCATGCCACACTACAGTCATATGCAGTACAGTGAATTGTCCAACCACCACCTGTAACATATCCATTAAAAGCCAATGATGAACACTCACACCAAGCATTTGGCCACCATCCCCAACAATTCCACACCTTACCACAAAGTTGGTTCTCTAATAAGCATCCATTTCCTGTATATGGATTTGCTGGACAACAATACGTACATCCATAGCAATCCCCCTCAAATGAACTAGAAGAGGAGTTACCATCACATGCTGATGGAGAGGAATATCCTCCACATTTGTGACTTGGAATCCCGTCCGTCATAACCACAATGAATTTCTGCCTGGATGCATTACTTGAACTTAGTAATTCATATGCTTTATTTATGGCACAACATATACAGGTTCCACCATCTGCCCAATATCCATTAATCTGGGTCTTTAGACTGAGATTATTATCACTTAGTGGATGGAAAGATGCTATTCCACTTCTATATCCAACTAAACCAACCCTATTACCAGTACCATTCAAAACTATATCAACAAATTCTTCATCCAGCCTTTTTGCCAAGTCTATCCTCTGATCCCCAGCAGGACAATTACTATTATTCTCTACACATTGTGCCATACTACCAGACAAATCCGTAATCAGGATAACATCCGCATTTCCGGTAACATTAGCCAGATAGGAAACATTCCTTATTCCCAAACGTATAGGTATGGTCTCCATACTTAACCCCGCATAGTTGAGCATGGTTAGATTACTATCATCTAAGTCGTATGTTTGATTCACACTACTTCCTGAACTACTAAATACCTCCTGATCTCCAATGGTCAGGTAGGTGGTATAATTATTGAAGAATTTCAGATGTATATTCATAGAATTTAAACTACCTGGAACATAAAACGAGGAATAGAGATTTATCAAACCCTCTATGCCGGGAAACCAATATCTACTGGTACCAGTTTCCTGAGCGGTATCCATCTTAGATGTGTTATAGGTGACTTTGATAAATCCGCCACCAATGTATTGCTCAGAAATATCATCACTAATGAATATGATCTCGATCTTGTTATCTCCCGGATTAAAATATGTTTCTGGGTTTGGTATATAACTCTTAATATTTGCTGTCATATTCCATACGGTTGGTGTAAATACTCCCGCTGAAACATCATTTATATAAAGTTCAAATTCACTGCCAGTAGCTACTTCAATATATGCCCGTTGTACAGTACAGTTGGGTAATGTTAAAATCCTAGTCAAATTTCCCTGCCCGACAAATCCACCAAAATATACATACTTAGATGTCGTCTTTTCTCTGATATTTGTGAGGAATGCCCTCGCGACATGACCCCGGGTGGGGAGACCCTTACCATAACCCACTAAGAGCCTTGTAGAATGCGTCTCACTGGAAGCCTTGTCCTCGGGGGGTCTCTCTGAATCTGGATCAGAATTTGAATCATATATCACATTAGTATCATCTATAACCAGTCTATAACCAAACCTCTTGGGTATTAATTTTTCCAGATATTTCTTAGAGATATTGGTAGCATTTGACCAGTGTTCTGAAGTAACGGAGCCATTGGCAGATGCCCACTCTGCTCCTATTTCATCCAAGACACCCTGCTTATTCAAAACATCCAACACATCCTCGGATAGATAATGAATGTTCTTGAAAGAAGTCGTACCAGTTTTACTAACCTTTGGTTCATATACTGCAATGAATATCGTAAATATAAATAATAGAAATATCAATGCAATTATCGCATCCAGTATTACCACATAGCCTTTGTTTTTCATTCTAAAGCAATGACATCCTGATGTGAGATTTGTTAGTTAGCGTTGGCGTCCTTTAGAGGACTAATGATGCTTTGATTTAAATTTGTTAATGACACCGATGCTTAATAAAAATCTATGTGAATTATGAATTTAATGAAATAATAAACAATTTAATATTCATACCAAAGTGTTAATACCATCCTTACTATCTTATTATTGAGTATTGCGGTCCTGGTTACTGTAAGTTTCTCTGTCTCATTCTTGGGTTCTTTGCCAGTATAGCATGATATATTTTCAATCTCTATAGTAGTTCCATTAATATCTTCGAGGGTAAAATAGAATTCATATTTCCCGATTCCGAGTATGTGTTTATTACATTCATAATTAGAAATTCCGGGGTCATTACACGGGGGATTATTGAATGCTGAGTCGTTCATCATATCTAAAAATTCCAATACCTTCCCTTGATCAAGTACCCTAGGTTCATTTGCTAAACCAATGACTGTGACATTTTCTTTGCTCCATCCAGATGGAACCCCCTCCGTCCTGACCAGTTTCTCTGATATATCCACTGCAGTTTCCTCAAGATCATAGAACCTTTCGGAACCCTTTATTTTTTCGGTGGTATTATTCCAGATGGTAATGGCCATGATCAGGACTAAAAAAAATATAAAATACGCCACTAATAATTCACCGCTACTTACCTGCGCCCTTTTTTCCTTAAATTTTTTAGACAACATTTAGGGTACCATTATAGAAATTGTTTGATTCTATGCTTTCATTAACCGAGTTATTAACATCAATTTTGATCTCTATTGGGTAGTAACCAGTTGTTTCAGGAGTGGTCATATTGAACCACACCTCAGCGACTTCCTCTGATTTCAAAGAAGGAACCACTACACTGATAGTGTTATTAAGTATAGTGTTATTAAATAGAACCCTAAATTGCCCACAATCTACTGGGCCAAAATTTATAACATCTATACTTACATTTATACTTTCATTTGCTAATGCAGAAACTGGGTGAAAACTTCCATTCACCATCATCAGTTCTGGCTTATGGCATATGATGAAGATCCTCTCTCGATCATTAAATATCTTATTTCTCTTATTCAGGCCTTTATCCAGACAGAATACTGTAACATTAGAGGTGACTATCTGATTTATCCTTGTATAATGATGATCTTCAAGAGAAATTTCTACCCAATTTCCATAAATGCTTATGTTGTACTCATGTTCTCCATATACTCTGCGGGGAAGGCTAAAATAGCGGTAGAAACCAGAGCCCTGCTCTGCTATATTATTTATGTTATCCGCCACGCTCTTACAAATTCTCTTGGTATCGATTTTGATCTTAAAATCATCACTCTCCCTATTTTTTTCACTTGCAAACAATGCTACGATAATAAAGATAAATAAGGTAAATGCAATAGTTATGATTAATTCCATACTTATCTGTCCTTTTTTAGCCATAATTATCTATTTATCAATCAGCTATAAGAACTTTATTTTTTGGAATTTTCTGTTTCAGGGTAGATTATTTTGTAAACCCTGACATAGCCCCAGTATGAATGATCATCTTCTGGATTTCTTGGATCTCCCAAAAAGCCATCCACTAATTTGAAATATTTTGGTTTTTCTATTGTAGGATCGGCAAGACCCGCATTTTGATACTCTTCTAAATGATCCCCTAGGTAGAGCTTGGTCATCATAACCTTATTGAAGTTATATCTCTCACCGGTATTTGGATCAACCATATTGGGAACATAGATCAGGCTCCTGAATGTATCAAATTTAAATATCGAATCCCTTGGCAATTCTGGATCATGGAGTGCCCCATATAGAATATCCTTAAAGGATTGTACCCCCAAGATAGATGCTCCGGTCCGATCTCTCCATGTCTGCCAGGGAAATTTGCCGTTTGGTGTTACTACATAGACATTAGAAGGGGAGTATTGACCATTCCTTATTTCAAAGATCAGACCCAAGCCAATATTACAGTCAAATACTACCCTACTTACCATATCAAAGCCACCGTCTGCATTTTGGATGAGTTGTGGTTTGAGATTTCTCTTACTTAATAAAAGTTGACAAAATGGATTATCTCTACCATAAAAATTACACTCGTTCTCTTTTAAGATCATGCATTGACCATAGCCCATATAAGAGCCTTCATATCTTGGATTATATATTCTGACATTAACAACCCGGAATTCATTTCCTATGGAGGCATACGTCCCAGTTATTCTTACAAAACGAGCTTTAACATCTTTAAAGGAATCTATCTGTAATCCCCGGAATTCACCTTTTGTTTTGTCAACAACCTCTTTCCAGTTTACCCCATCAGTAGAAACCTCTATTCTGTATCGGTAATATCTACTATCAGAATCCCACAGATGTATTTCTGTTTTATTTATGACATATTCACCGCCAAAGTCTATAACTATTGAACCATTTTGATTTATGTAGGTATAAGCATAATCCCCCCTTTTATTCTCAATAAGATTATCACAGCCATTACCATTTATACACTTGATCTTTACACCTGTTGACTTGAATGGTATATTCCCACCAAGACCTGATGTGGAGATAAAATGAGGAGCACCACTCTTTCCTATCATTGTCCAGTCGATCACTACATGGGTAGCCCCGTATTTTTTAGCTATCTCTAAAGCTTCCGTTTCATTTTCAACTAAGACGTGGAATTTTGCAATATCCTGCACCATAAATCTATCAGCTTTAGTATTGTCAAGAATGCTGGTTCTATTTGATACTGCAGCTATCCAATGACCATAATCCCACCATGTTAATACTATAATATCGCTTGGTTGTTTTCTTAGCCATTCTAGTGTCCCTTGCCAGAAAATTCTATCTCTACTGGCGCCCATATACATGGGGGAAGGTCCACCAAATGGTCCAAAGAAAGGCACCCCTCCATGAAGGAATAACATCAGTATGGGTGTAAATAGAAGTATTATTGTTGGGATTACCCTCAAACCTTGAATATCTTTCTTGTTCATTGCAATAATTAAACCAATAGTGGAGCCTAAAGCAACTATAGGAACACTTGCTGTAAACTGATATTGTGACTTCTGTATTACTCCATAGATCATGGGAAGACTCCATGTTAAGACAAATGTTGCACCAAGGCTTCTTTTAAAAAATATAAAGTAAATGAGTACGGGTATCATACCTACCCCAAAGATCATACCAAGTCCAAAATGATTCATAAGTGGGCCTTTTAAACACTCCAGGTTAAATGAAGAACACAATTCCCTCTGCTCGGCAGTAGTCATTCCAATTATTTCTCTTTGCTTTGCACCTTTCACCAATTTCAGTGCATAGTTTATAACACTATTGGGACCGATTACGATAAAGAGATAATAGGCTGTCACTAATAATAGTGCTATCCCGATAGGAAAGACATATCTCTGAATTAGATTCTCAAGTCTATCTCCCATCCTCCTTTCTTTAATCTCAATCTTTCCACTCATGTAATTTCTTATCATCTCTAAAAAGAATGAAACAAGCAATACCCCACCAAATGGAAAAAGAAATAGTTGTGACGGCATAACAAATCTGGGTATATCTCCTCTTGCATGGAGAATCAGGGGATAAAGAAGACTCATAAGCATGGGAATTACAAAGTAGGGTATATGCTCAACACAATTCTTCTTATGTATAAAGTTGATTATGGCATAGAAAACCCCAAAAATTCCAAATACCGTAATGGCATACGCATAACCTGCCCATGACATCTTTAACAACAAAAATGAAAATCCCGCTAAAAGAGATAGGATGATGCTTTTTCTTCTAAAAGAGATAACAAACAAAAGAAAGCTGCTTACAAGGAGAAACATTCCTAGTGTATCATCCTCACAATTGGTAGCGATTGCTTTTGCGGCAAATGAGGGATTGAGCATTAACATAAAGGCCCCCAGAAGAGCAGTGGCATAGTTATAGGATCTCATATCCCAAAATAAATCTCTAAGTAGAAGATAGAATAGTATTATAGTAAATGCAGAAAAAACCCCTGGGTATAGCATGGCTACATCATGCACACTAATACCAAATTGTGTTAGAATGGTAGACAGAGAACCCATAAGAACAGACACCATGAAGGAGCTCTCTGAAAAATCTGGAGGGCTCGTGGGATAGATCAAGGTCTCACGTTCGGGTACATAGCCAGTTTCCACTATAGTCTTTGCATGTCTATAGTAATAATAGGGATCTAGGGCAGCTAGGTATTTTCCAGACCAGTGTGCATAGGATGGTGTAAACGCCGGTGTTAGATGGATTATCAGGGTTGAAAGAAACAGTACCGAGATTGCAGCAGAGCATAGCTTCAGAATTTTATGCATCCATAGGACATAAAATAAGGTGGAGATCCCAAAAAAAATTGAGAATGTACTAAAATCCCTTGCTCCAAAAAAATCTGGGTCCAGTTTAGAGAGTCTCTCGTAAGCCCACCAGGCGAATAGTGCAGTGAAAAATATTAAAATGGGCACCATAAAAAATTGATAGTTCTTTTTTTCACTCTTGAAATATATATATGTAAAAAAGATAGCTAGAAAGCCTAGTATGAATGCGATATCTTTAGAAAACAAAAACCAGTTGATTATTGCAAGGATGAATATTACAGAGAGTGCTGGAAGAAACCAATCTTTCGTTTCTTCACTTTTGGAATAGAGATAGATAAAGTAGATAGATAGAAAGCCCAGTATAAACAAAATTAAAACTAAGCATTCGGCTATCCAGCCAATTCCAAAGAAGGGTCTCGCAATTGCTATTATAAATGCGAAAATAGAGAGGATAAAAAATGGCTCTTCAAAATGTTGTACAATACCCCCACCCCCAATAGATGTATCGCTTTTTACAGATTCTACAGATTCATCATCTTTAATATCTCTACCTTTTTTGTCTTTTTTCTTCTTATGTTTTTTACCTTTTTTTGCCAATCGGAACCACCTAAATTTGTTAAATAATGAATAATGATAACAATTATAATCTTTTATAGTCTTGCGTCAGTGATATACTAACTCTTGAATTATAGTGTCATTAGTGGTCATAAGGACACAGCCGAGCAAAGCTCGGGTGTGTGTCAGACCGAAGGTCTGCCACAACGCATCGGCTAACTAACAAATCTCACATTAAAGTGTCATTGCCTTATCTGCCAAACCTCCTTTCTCTGGAATTATAATCATCAATAATATTTATCAGATCCTCCTTTTCAAATTCCTGCCATAATTTATCCACAAAGTAGATCTCAGAATATGCAGATTGCCATACCAAAAAATTGCTTAGACGAGACTCTGCAGTTCTGATAATTACCTCAGGATAACTCTTAATCCACAGATTCTTTCTGATATTCTTCTCATTCAATTCCAATCCAGAATTAATTACATTCTTTACAGAATTTATTATCTCCTGTCTGCCACCATAGGCGATAGCGAGATTCAAGGTCAATTTATCATAATCTTTAGTCAACTCCTCCAGTCTCCTGAGATTTTTTATTGCTTCATTACCCAGTTTTTTTTCTGTATTTAAAAGGTAATCCTTGTCCCCGCAGATATTTATATGTATCTTATTATCATGAATCCTTTCATTATTAAGGATACTTAGTGCCTGTTTTGAGAATAGATTCAACAGGGTTTTTATCTCCGATTTACTCCTATTCTCCAAATTTTCTGTAGACAAAGCATACGCAGTTACCTCGTTAATATTAAGATCAATACACCAATCCAAGAAATCATAGAATTTTTTTATCCCCCTTTGATATGAATCTTTAAGGCTGAGTATCCCCTTCTTCCTCATATACCTCCTGTTACCATCGGGAATTATGCCTATATGCATTTTATTGATTTTTTGAGATTTTTTGAATTACTATCAAAATAATACATTAAAATAAAATTGAACTATTAAGATTAAGATACTTAAAAAATAAATATATGAATGGGATTAAAGAATATAAAGAATATTAAAAATTAAAAAATAAACAAAGCGATATGAAAGTCTTGGATACATCCGGAATTCTGCATTCGGACATGGATTTTTCCAGTAGTGGGTATTTTATCCCCAATAGTATTCTACGGGAGTTGCGAGATGAGAATGCCAAATTGATGGTAGAGCAGGGGATTAGAAATGGCTACATAAGGATCAGAGACCCCAATGTTAGGAGCATAGAAAAGGTAAAAGAGACTGCTAAGGAAACTGGAGATCTACCGAGGCTTTCAGAGGCGGATATAGAGGTAATTGCATTAGCCTTGGAGAATAAGGCTGAGATCGTAAGCGATGACTATAGTATACAGAACGTTGCCAGGATATTAAAACTTAGGTACCATACTATGGCGCAGAGGGGTATAAAAAAACAGTACAAATGGGGAAAGGTCTGTCCATCTTGCGGTCTAAAATATACTGCAGAATTCAAAGTCTGTAAGGTATGTGGTTCTAGGCTTAGATGGGTTGGAGAGGAGACTATGGAGTAGAACTCTGCACTATATCCCCCTTATCCTTAAGTAAAAGATAAATCCCCACGAATTCTGGAATTTCTATACTGCCTTCTTTAAAGGGACCAAATCTCTCTCCCTTAATCTCAAATTCTGGAACCTTCTCTTTTAATTCAATCTTCACTTTCTCTTCACCAAATGCTATTGCTTCTCTCAAAGGATCAAATTTTTCCAGGTCTTTAACCTTTTTTGCAATTAATCCTGAACCACCGTGAAGTGTCTCTGGAAGTCTTATCAATCTCGATGTATCAATTGTGACCATCTTGTCTGTATCTTCTGCTTTTTTTATGTTCACCGATCTATCCTCGATGATTTTTTGCACCAGAGGTGAACTCACACCTTTTATAATTGGCTCTCTTACATTTGGATCCTCAGTGCGCCGATAAGACATATTCACAGTAATGATCTCTGACATATAGTTGTATCTCCCCAACTCTAATTCTTTTAAAATTCTCTCCCTACCCTCATATATCAACCTCGCCTTTTTTTCTCCGATCCCTGGGATTTTCTCCAACTCTTTCTGATTAGAATTCTTAATGAGATTGTATAGTTCCTCATAAATCCTTCCATACCAACCACGGTCTCCCTTCTTTGGACCTAGGATTTTATCCCCCTCCACCTTCAGATAATCCACAAAATTTATGTCTCCAGCTATATAATCCACTATCTCCCTCCTCTCATCACTTCCCAGATTTTTTATTTTCTCATTTAGAACGTGTATATGATAGCCCTTACTTCCTGAAAAATTTACCTGGATATCCCTTTCCGAAATTCCGAAATCTTCGACCAGGAAGTCAACCAGATTTATTGCTTCATCCCTCACTCTCTGTAATCTTGATGCATCAAGAAAATCCATTTCGATGTCGAGGTCAAAAACCAATTCCGCCCCGAGCCAGTTCTTCTCTTTCATAGGCTGATTCTGCGGGAATTCGTAATATGCCGCAGAGTAGGAGATAAAGAATGGGGCCTCTCTCCTGAGAAAATTCTGCAGTTCCCTTTCTGATTTGAAGGATTTGTGCCTGATCTTGATCTTATCCTTTAATGTTCCCACACCAAATTCCCTTCTCTCAATTTCTTCTGGAGCTGGGATTCTGTGCCTTGCATAATACTCCCTGAATTTCTTTTTCAGGAAGATTTTTGTTTCGGTGTTCATGGTTTAGATTCGAAAGAAATGTATTTCTTCACCAAATAGTTCATTGTGCCGTCATCCTCTCTTTCCAGGATGAAACGTGTGTCTTATAGCCTTTTCCAGTTCATATTCTTCTTTTACAATAAAAGTAAGGATCTTTGCCATAGCCAGAAGGGTGATCCCACCACCAATTAATAAGAAAACCGCCTTGACGTCTGGTACCTTTAGAACAAATGCCAATGCGGCTCCCCCGGCGGGAGCGTGTTTGAAGCCAGTAATGAGCATGGAAAGTATTGTAATACCCACCGCAAAACCACCCGCTATGGCAAGATTTATATTTTCCTCAAAGTTGAGACTGGGTAAGACATATTCAATGGTGGAATAACCCAAGAATCCCGCTAATGGATAGGCACCAAGAATATTATGAACGGATGCCTGTTCTGATCTGGGATTGACATAGATGATAAATACCGAAGAACCAAAACAGGCAAATATTATCCCATAATACTTAATATCCCAGATGGTGGCTATGACAAATATGGTGAGTCCAGCCAGAACTGCTGGGAAGAGAACGTGTCTGATCTTCCCTTTCATATAGATAGGAAGGTTACCCATTTTTTGTTATTGAATTATAAATATAGCATTAAAAAGTAGAATGGCCCTCGACTACCAAAAGCTCGGCTTAAAATGCGGTATAGAAATCCACACACAACCTTTTTCTTTCTTTAGAAAAGAAAGAAAAACGTTGACGAAAAAGAAAGAAAAGAATTCCTTTTGGGAG
>QMZG01000017.1 GCA_003663045.1 Candidatus Altarchaeales archaeon | reverse complement strand
TTATAATCATTGGTTGTGAGCTGTTTTGATGACCTCGAAAAATGGATAGAAAAACTCGGAGGAGCTATTGAAAAAACTACGGAGAAGAAAGAGCTGAGGGCGGGGGGAATCTAAATCGGCATCCAAAGCTGAAAAACCAAGGGAAAATAGTGAATAAAAATGATAGATATATTTGATTTTATATTTCAAACGACGCAAAATGCAAAATACTCCGTGTTCTGGAGTTTTGTTGCTGGTGGAATGTTTGGCCTGGTATGCATACAGTGTGTCCTCCCTTTAGCGATTTATGGCGGTGCGGAAGGAAGCGCAAGGAGAGGGTTTATCTTTGGTTTTCTCTTCAATCTATCAAGGTTATTGATGTTTCTCATCTTGGGTATAATTGCTGCAGTATCTGTAAATTTCATACAGGAAGTTCAATCTTCATCCCCCTCGCTATATGGGATAGCCTACTTAATTACTGGCGGGACACTTATAGCATTTGCAGCCGAACTCTTTGGAGTAATGAACATCGATTATCTTATAGCATCCAAATTGATTAATTTTGCAAAACCATTATTCAGTTTAAATTTTAATGTACGCCACATAGGAGCAATTGCGCGTGGATTTATATTCAGTATACCATGCTCCTTGGAATTCTCACTGCTAATTTTAGGAATCTGGGGTATGGGCGCGTTATCCTCGGATCCCTTGTTTGCATTTCTGGTTGTTTCTGCGTTTGGAGTTGGCAATGTTATTTCTACATCATTAGCAGCTGGTATTATGGGTTCATCCACGGGATTTTTAGAGAAAAAAACCAAAAAGAACTTTCGGAAATATGTATCCTATCTGGGGAGTATTATAATTCTATTCATCGGATTATCCTATTTTACTGTTGGTTTGCGTATCACTGGATTCTTATAAATTTACTCATAAATTCCTTTGTATCTTTCCTTCTCTTTATCCAAAATTTTTTCATAATATTTTACTGCCTCTTTTACATCCATAAGGTTATTATTATCTCTTCTCAGGATCCGTAGTTTAATAATCCATCCGTCTCCATATGGATCAGTATTTATCAGAGAGGGGTCATCTAAGAGTTTTTCATTCACCCCCATAACTTTACAATCGAATGGCGCAGAGATCTCGGTGACGGATTTAATGGTTTCAAACGAAGCCATAGGCTCAAGTGATTCAAATTCTTCATCGTTTTCTGGCAGATCCACATGCACGATCTCCTTAGCTAGAGAACTTCCAAGAGAGGTTATTCCAAGTTTTGCTTCATCCCCCACTATTTTTACCCAGATGTGCCCCCTCATATACATTAAATCATCTGGAAATTCAAAGTTGTCTAGTTTCATTTTTCTTACCTTCTAATTTTATCTTGACTCTATCTCCTTTTCTCAACACAGGTCTTCCGTATCTCTTAGGTAAAAGTCTCATCACCCTACGACCAAATATAAATGAAATCCCGTTAAACTCTATGTCATTTGCAAATACCATCAATTTTTCTGTTTTGAATGTACTCATATAATTTCCAACATTATCTATCTTACCTATTTTGATTCCATTAAAATAAATCTCATCTCCGAGTTTGAATTTTCCCAAGATGCCTCCATAGCCGAGAGGTGTCGCACAATCCATTAATGCATATTCATTCCAGATTTTCACGACATTATTTTTATTCAATTTAATGGTGATGTTGCGTTTACTTACATTTACCACGACTCCTTCCAGTTCTGATACTGAGGTTTTCCCATCGATTTTGTTTGTAAAGGTGGGCATTAGCTCATAACCTCCCCTAGCCCTTAGATAATTATTTAAATCCCTAACCTCAACATGTATGTTAGCATCTGACCAGAAGTAGAAGTAGCCATTATTTATGAATTTGCCGATTTCGTCTCCCACATGAATCTTGTCGCCTTCCCTGACCGATGGCTCGATGTGCATTATCCTCACGAGATAACTCCCATTCTTTATCAGGATCAGGTATTCTGGAAGTGCTTTTCCTAGTGATGGCGACTCAAACTTCATTATCTTGAAAACTCTTCCGTTAACTGGAGATATCGCAATATCCCCAAAATCTCTACCCTGGTATATGTCCACTGCTCCAAATTCTCTGTGTGCGTGATAGGGACTTGCAAAGAAGGAAAATTCCCATTCCTTTTCTGCATAAATTTCAACATCATTTGATTTAGCTATTATATCCATCCTTACCACGAGCAACATCTGGATCTTCTTATTTCTGTAATATCCAAACCCAGCTCTTTCGAGGTTTCATATGCACTTTTTGATGGCACTGCTATTTTATTTATTCCAGAGAGAATTGCTTCTCTATCCAATTTTAAACGGTATCTGCCTCCAGGTCTAACGCAGCTTAAGGAGATATTTTTCTCTGGATACATCAGTCTGGCTATGGATATGATTCTTGAGACATCCTCAATATCTGGTGGATCTATATTCCCCATTTCAGTCCCTTTAGTTGGAATAAATACAACAATCACAATAGTATCTGGATCTATCTCTCCCAGAATGTTGAGGGCATTTAACTCTCCCCTGATTTTCCCGTAGTACAACCCCACGATGATGTGGGGGGAAATATTTTTCACACCAAAAGTTCTCAGATATCGCAAGGTTCTTTGATAATCCTCCAGACCATAATCTAAACCCAGAATTTCCTTTATGGTTTTTCTATCGCCTATAACATCGGTTAATGCAGAATCTAGGAATTCTGACACAATGAGAGCCTGTTCCTCTTTCAATATGCCAGTATGGGCATTTATTATCAGAGAGGTTTCTTCCTTTATCTTTTTTACGGCATCCTTAAAGTTGTAGATTGGAACAGAACCATCTTTTTTGCTTCCCCCACTGAGTACGATGCCCTTTATATCAGACTTCGAGAGTAGTTTTGCAAGTTTTATTAAATCCTTAGAATTATCGACCTGATGCATATGTTCCAGGTAATGAGTATTGCAATGCTTACATGATAACTCACAAAGGGTTTTCGTTATTGAGATTGGGGTGAAAGGTTTTCTATAAAATATGATCTCTCTTCCAAAGTTTCTATATCTTAATTCCATTGCCATTTCCTGCAGTTTATCTGCACTTTCCTTAAAGAGTTCTTCTGCCTTTTGCAATGTTATCCCGTTCATGATATCTCTCCTCTAACTGAGATCTTACAACCCCGATTTCATCATCAGTAAGTGTCCTGGGATAGTTATAGATCAAACCCCCTGGAGCTTCGGTTGAATAAGGTCTATTACAGTTTGGGCACCCTTTTGTGAGAAATGGTTCTCCGGAGTTAATTGCTTTATCAAGAATTTTCTGATCAACGCCAAAATCAACAATTTTACCATGTTCGAATTTCATCTTGTTAAAACTTGAAAGCCCTTTTTCTATGAGATAATGAGCGATCTGTATCCTCCTGTAGTGACCAATTTCTGGTGCGTCTCTCTGTAACTGAGCATGTAGGATGGGAGTGTAGGCAAAAAGGGCAGAATAGACACCCATATCTCGTAACATCTGAATTGTTCCAACCGCTTCCTCTTCTGTTTCCCCCAAGCCAAGAATTAGATGGGTTCCAACACTGTATTTGCCAAAGAGGTCTACTGCATCATTCAGGGCCTTCATGTGCCCCTGCCATCTATAGGGACAATTTGCCTTTTTACCTTTTATCTCATCAAAGATTTTTTCTGTTACCGCATCCAATGGTATTACGAGTTTATCGATATCCCTCTCTTTTAGCTCAACAAATCTCTCCCGTGGAAACGGATATATCGATACGGAGATGGGAATCTCAGAAATTTTTTTTATCTCACTAATCAGATAGATTAGATCAGAGAACATACAGGGATAGTTCATTGTCTGTATGCATGCCCTCTTCAGTAACCCATGCTCATACGCCTTTGATAATCTCGAAATAACCTCTTTTGTATCTCTCGCAGGATACACACCTCGAGCAATGTTCTCATTTTTAGCCAAGGAATCTCTTGCCTGGGCACAGAATTTACAATTCGCAAGACATTTTCCTGGATGGTAGGTCTGGAGATAGGCTGTGGTTGGGTCAGCATCTGTTACAAGTAATTCCATTCCAAGGACACGAAGGGTGCCAATTGAGACACGTATCTGTTCTTTCATTCTTTTTTTCCAAATTCCTTAATCTCCTCACTTGCTTCATACGCTCCTACAGACCTTGTTTTACCTCTTGTGTATCTGAAAATCCAGTCTTCATCGTGGTATTTTGGCAATAGTTTATCTGTCAGTTTTTTCTCTTCCTCTGTCATTTCATCATCTCTCAGAGTACAATTGAAGGTCTTCTCAAATCCATAGCGCATTGCCTTATTCACATCATCTAATGGAACTTCTCTTCCCAATTCTCTATTCAAATCGGTCAGCCTTTCTTCCACAGATTTAATTCCCTTATCGGATATCTTCTCCAGGGGAATATTGCAGCATAAGAGCATTTCTCTTATATTAAAATTTACAAGTATTGTTCCATGCTGTAACAAAACCCTGTTGCCCCTCGTCTGTGCCGATCCTGAGATCTTTTTTCCATTACACAGAACATCATTTATCGGCTTGAATTCACCCCTCAGGCCATATTTCTCCAGGGCATGAATTATTATGTGACATATCTTTCTGAAGGACTCAATCATATCCAGTGGAACCTGCGGGTCTTCCAGATTACCGATAAATCCGTACTGAACCTGCGATTTCTCGGATGCAAATGCCATCCCTCCGCCACTGATCCTTCTGGTTATCTGATAGCCAAGATCCTTGCATCTTTTAAGATTCAGTTCCCTTTCAATCAACTGGGAATAACCCATATTGATCGATTTATCTGGAATCCACAGGAAACCTACATTCTCCCCGGTTCTTTCAGCAATTCTGAACATGGCTTCGTTGGCAGCCATTATTTTATACACATCGGTAAAACCAAAATCGATAAACCTCAATTCATCCATTTTATTCACCCCCTATCGCTTTCATTATAGCCTCAGTAAAGTCCTCCGGGTGGGTCTCTGGGGATTGAAAATTATTTTCGTCGTAAAATTTCTTTAGTATTTCCAATATCTTATCCCTGCTAGCTTCTACCCCCACCAGGGATTTCTCCATCTCATCTATGTAGTACTCAGGTGTCAATATAAAGTCACCTGATATTATAATATCCCTTATCTTATTATCATCAACCTTTACAAAGGCTCTAATCAATCCACTCCTTGCCTTGTGCAGTCCTTCTTTCATTCCCTCTAATCTGTCCATATTAAAACCTCAAAATTAATCATGATTAATCATTATATTTTTTAGCTATTAAAAATCTAACTCCAATACTCCTCGAAGGTAACCCACACCTTTGGCAGATTTCGCTCTAAGGATTTATTATCTGTGAGGGAATCCATCAGTTTTCTTTTCTTTAATGCCATCTCATAATGTCTACCCATTATTCTCCCGAATCCTTTTTCATACTCCTTTAGAATTGAGATGTCATCCTCCTTTATTGCTTTTACCACAGCTCTGGCAGCAATCCTCCCAGCAGTTATGGCATAACTTATGCCAGCACCCGTTATCGGATCCGTCATGCCGGCAGAATCTCCAACCAGGAAGATGTTATCTTTACAAATTCTTTTGTGTAAACCCCCAACGGGTATGATCCCAGCAATCAACTTCGTCTTTAAACTTTTTCTGAATTTCTTTGAAGCGATTGGATGTTCATTAATAAAACTATCCAGATATTTTATTACCCTTTTACCGGAGGATAAAGTATTTACTTTATCCCGCGGCACAAAATTCTGTCTTTCAGACAGAATTTCCCTGTCCACCAAATAAGACCGTACTGCTAAACCAACCCTTGCACTATCCCCACTGGTTGGAAATATCCATGCATAACAGCCGGGGGCATACTCTACATCAAAATAAATTTCATTGATTTCTGGATCTACCTTGCAATTAGAGACTTCATATTGTACTGCAATTGCAACATCATTCTTGAATCCCAGAAGCCGTGAGATAGTTGAGGAGGCGCCATCGGCCCCAACTATTACCTTTGCTCTTATTTCCCTGCCATCCTTAGTTCTGACCCCGGAATATTCGCCTTCTTTTTCAATCAGGTTAGTAACTTCAGAGTTTATATGAAATTCTGCCCCACATCTCACCGCATTTAAGGCCAATTCCCTGTCAAATAAATTTCTATTAACATTGAATCCATTTATAAGGAAGTCTTGATATCTTCCAGATGGGAGGTAGGTTCTCATCCTGTTTATTTTGGTTTGAATAACCTTCCGATCGATATCGGGAAAGTCTATACAGCTTACATACCCCGCACATGGCGATTTTCCAATCTCTTTCTCTTTTTCCAATACTATCACCTTCAAACCTTCAGATGCTGTAATTCTCGCAACGGTAGAACCGGCTGGGCCCGCACCTATAATGACAATATCTGCATTCATCTTTTCTTCAGCTTCTTTTCCTTTTCTTCCTTATATCTGCCCTGAATATCCATTCCTCTTCCATGTACTTTTTCCTCAGTTTTTCGGCGAGTTTTAATTCATATTCACTTAAGGTTCCATTATATGCCCTACCAAGTATCTTTTCAAACCCCTTCCTCAGAGCTGTTTTTGCTTTATCGATCGTAATTCCTTCAATCTCCTTTTTTAGGCACGTCATTCCATCTTCTGGTTTCTTTATTCCTTCTTTTAGATTCTTAACCGGATCCCTAAGCAATTCACTCATGGCTTTGAAGTTGAAATCTATCAGAAAACTACCACCGACATTTACAACGCCTTGGGATGTTAGTTGACCGCTTCCCGAGATCTTCTTTCCATTGGCATAGACGCCAAATCTTTTTTCATCTATGCTGACATCATTTATACCCAAGTTATGAAGGGCTTCTACCACACCTCCCAGGATGAATTTATAAACGTTCCTCGGTCCATGAGGGATTTTTGGGGTATCCTCCCTGAAGATAATGTTGTAGATTATCTGATCTTTATCAGAGTAGCCAGTTCCACCACCGAGAATTCGTCGAATTATGGGGATGCCCTTTTCCTTACACGTGTCAACGTGGATGTCTTCATATACCAGCTGATGGTATCCGATATATATGGCAGGCTTAGAAGGTCTCCAGAAGAGGATTGTATTATCTACCATTCCCTTGCCAATTGCTTTCATTATGGAATCAAATATTGTTGCAGCGAGAACATTATCTGTCTGATCTAAATCGATGAATCTCCATTTCATCTTAATTGCTCTGGCAATAATGCACAGCATGCCTTAAATTCTTTAATTTCTAGGTTAAGTCTTTTGGCCTCTTTGTAAGCCATTGATGTTGGAACAGCCACATTATTAACCCCCGAGAGTACTGCAAGTTTGTCTATCTCTGCCCTTAGTTCACCCTTTCCCCTGGCGCAACCTAGGGATATATGACTCTTTGGGAACTTAATCCTGGCCAGACATAAAATCTTGATTAGGTCCATTGGATTTATTCTTACATTCTCCATCGGGGTCCCCTTGAGATTTGTTAAACCGATTATGACAACGTTTGTGGGATTTATACTGGAGATTATTTTCAGGGCATTTAATTCATGCATTAATTTTCCATAATGCAAACCCACACAAACGTGAGGTGATATATTCTCGATCTTCGCTTTTTCAAATGCCTTGAGGGTTTTTTCATAATCCCTTGGGTGGAACCCAGTGCCATAAATCTCCCGGGTTGTTTTTTCGGAACCCACAATATCTACACAAACACCTTCTATCCCGGCTTCCTTTAGACCTTTTGCTTCGTCATAGTTTACAATGCCTGTATGCGCAATAAGAATTAGGTCTGTTTTTTCTTTTATCTCTTTAATGGCATCTAAAAAGTGATAGAGGGGAACCTTTCCCTCTCTTGTGCATCCTCCGGTGATTAATGCCCCAGTTGAGCCCTGCTCATGAAATTTCAGGCACGTCTTCACTAATTCCCTTGGGGTTGTCGCGGGAGTAAGTCTCTCTATCAGTATTCTGCCACAATGTTTACAGTTCAGGGCGCAATAAGATCCCGTTACTGAAATAGCTGGGAAGTGGTTGGATGTATAGTAGAAATTGATACTCTGCCCGAAATTTTTGTAGGATATCTCTCTGGACCTATGGATCAACTCCTTAAGCTCGACATCTCTATTCATTGTTCTCCAACAAACCTTTTACTGCCACTATGAGTCGAAAATACCCGGATTTACTCTCACCCTGTTCTGCTCCAGAGCTAAATCTCTGGCATTGAAACCCATTGCCAGCCCCAAGAGTTGTGGATAATGGAGCACTGGAATTCCAAATTTTTTCTGCAGTTCGTTTTCTATCGCCCTTTGATTCGCATCATACATAACATGGCAAAATGGACACGCGGTAATCATCAAATCCGCCCCGACATCCTTCACATTCTGTAACTTCTGCCCAGTCATGTTATACGCAATATCTTTATCCGCGCCGAGAACGAAACCACCACAACACAGATTTTTGTCGAAATAGTCAACTGATTTAGCACCCGTCACCTCAATTAATTCATCCAAACTCTTTGGTTCCCGGGGATCGTCAAACTTGATCTGCTCCGACGGCTTGAGAAGATGACAGCCATAGTGGGCGGCTACTTTTACATTTAATGGATTCTTTACTGTCTTTTTAATTTCATCAATACCGATATCTTCATAAAGAATTCTGATCACATGTTTAATCTCGGATGTCCCCCTGAATTCCCTGTCAATATCTGCAAGAATTTCATTCACTTTATCCCTCAGCTCAGAATTTTCCACAAGTTTGTTTCTCGCCTTAACTAATGAGCCATTACAACCATTGCACAGAACCATCAAATCCAGACCTAATGACTCCGCCATTGAAATTACTCTGGCAGACATCGCAAGATGGGTGAGTTCATTGATCTGTTCATAGTAGAGTCCACAACACCCGGCACCCTCGAGATCCACCAGTTCAACATCAAGGTTATCCATTACCTTTCGTGTTGAAAGATCGTAATTGGATTCCCTGAATGGGATGGTGCAACCAAGGTAATACGCATATTTCTTCATTTTAGCGTTGTTTTTTGGATTATCTTTTTTATTTCATCCGTAGTCTCTACAGCTGGTAAATTCATCCTTTCCCTTCTTTTATTCTCAAGTTCTCCGATCTGGACAGTATACCCTGTGGTTTTTAGGTTTTCAACGAGGGGTTTTATGAACTCTGGCATTCCGTCTTTTTTGATGGTTATCCTCCGTATCAGATTGATCAGATCGGCGACATTCGTCTTTGTCGGACATCTCTCCTCGCAGGTGTAACAGTTCGCACATAACCATATATCCTCTGGTTCCATATTCAGCATCACCTTATGGATTATCCTCCTTGGGTTATAATCTGATATTCTTGCAACGGGACAACCACCGGTGCACATACCGCAACTGAAACAATTCACCAAGGATTTACCTTCAGGATCTGCTAAAATCTTTTCTTTTAGATTCATCGTCTAGAATATATCTATTGATTTCCCCCTTTATCCATCTCGTTAAGAATATCAACCAATTTCTTCGATTCTTCTGTTCCAATCCATTCAATTCTTAATGAATCGGGAGCTATACCTAACTGTTCTACCAACTCCTTCGTCGCCAAAATTCTCTTTTTTGCCCTTAAATTTCCAGATACATAGTGGCAGCCATCCGGTGGGCATCCCGCGATCAGAATACCTTTAACTCCACAACTAAATGCCTTCAATATAATCTGTGCATCAACCCTTCCAGTACATGGAATTCTGATTATTTTTGTATTCTCCGGATATTTCAGTTTCTCATAACCCGCCTTGTCTGCGGCATTATAGGAACTCCACTTGCACAGGAAGGCGAGAATATCACCCTCTTTCACTGTATTTTCAATCTGAGCGAGAAGCCCCTTGTCATCATAACCTATTAATTGATTTGCTCCCGAAGCGCAGGCTGCAGTACATACGCCACATCCCATGCACATGGAAGGATCTACTTTTATACCCCCGTCAGAATAAATCGCGCCAGATGGGCATATATCCAAACAGATTTTGCAGCCAACTTCACTACAGATATCACCGTTTATATCTGCAACAGGTGTCTTCATATCTACCCTTTCCTTATTCAACAGATTTATTACAGTTACAGCTACATCCCTGGCCTCGGATATGCTCTCTGCCACTGGCTTTGGAAAGGCAGCGGCCCCGCAGACAAAAATTCCCCTTGGATTTGAATCTACGGAAAGTGAAGAGTTCACATAATCGACGGGAAATTCCCCATCTGAGGGAATTCCTAATTTCTCCAGTAGTTCATAATCCGGAACTGAGCCAGTTATTAATACAACACAATCGGTATCAAGTTCTATGGTCTTTCCAAGAAGTATATCCTCCGTCCTGATAAGGAGCTTGTCTCCTTTTTCAACAATCTCTGAAGGTCTTCCCTGGATGAAATTAACCCCGCAGGTTTCTCTCACAGTAGTATAGAGGTTCTCAAAGTCGCCGTAACTCCTCAGGTCGATGTAGGTAACGTAAACATCAACCTCTGGATCGGTATCTTTTATCAGTTTTGCCTCCTTCAGGCCTAAAAGACAGCAAACCCTTGAGCAGTAAGGCAGATGATTTTCATCTCTGGAGCCAGCACAGAGTACAATCACAACCTTCTTTGGATTTATCAGCCTGTTAGCAAATTTCCTCTCAAATTCCAGCTTTGTAAAAACATTCTTATATTTCCCATAACCGTACTCCTTTATCATCCTTGCATCATATTCCTTCATCCCGGTAGCTAGAATAATCGAGCCCACGTCCAGCTCAATTTCCGTTTCATCCAATTTTATCTTATCACAGACCTTAGCACATTTGCCGCATCCTGTGCAGTTTTCAAAATCAATTCCATAGCTGTCGGGATGTGTAGCCCTGTAGTAGATGGCCTTTCTTTCAATTCCATCATCATCCACAGTTACCGGGCAGACTTCCTTGCACTTCCCACAGAGGTCACAATCTTCTATGACTTTGCCTCTGGTTCTTATCGTTGCCCTGTAATTTCCAATCTCACCGGAAATTTCCTTCAGTTCGGAATTGACCAGAATTTCAATGTTCTTGTCTCTCACGACTTCATTGATCAATGGATAGAGTGTATGGGAATTTGGCATTCCTTCAGGATATAAGCGATCTAATTTCGCGATCGTTCCACCTAGGAAAGGTTCCTTTTCAATCAGATATGTTTTAAATCCAGCAGACGCTACCTGTCTTGCAGTCTCTAATCCTGCGACCCCCCCGCCGATAATCAGTGCGGATTTATTCTTGATTTCAAATCCCCCAGTGGATGTTTCATCAGAGATTCTTACCTTCTCAACCGCACCTTTAATCAAATCTCTTATCTTTCCATCAGCATGGCCCGGATAAGCAACATGCTCCCTGATATTCACATATTCCGGGTTAAATTCGGCAAAAAATTTCTCTGCAATTCTAGGGGTACATCCCGCAATCACGATCTTTTCATTTTTCTTTATCGAATTGGCAATCAATTCTTTTCCTTCCTCGGAACACAATTTGGAAGAGGTTTTTACCACTACTCCATCACCAAAATCAAGATTCTGGGGGATATCTATCTCGCCGTTACAATCACAAATAAAGACCTTCATTTTAACTCCTTAGACCTATCATCATAAGATGTATGTAGCAGATGATGAGAAAGTTCACTTAGCGGTTCTTTCAGAAAATCCTCATATATCATTTTTATTTCCGGGTTTTCATGTGACTTTCTTATCTCCCGCGTTTTATCATCCCGGTTTAAAGCATCTGTTCGCTCCCTGATCATGAATTTATTGGTCATTATAGACTGTCCTCCGCCACCAATACACCCTCCAGGACATGCCATAAATTCAATGAAATGATAATCTGCAAATTCACCACCATTCCTGACAGATTCACAAATAAGTTTGGCGTTTTCAAGACCGTGAGCCACAGCTACTTTCACATCAAGGCCGTTTATCGGTATAACTGCCTTTTTAATTCCTTCGAGCGTTCCAAGTTCCTCAAATTCCAGTGATTCAAGGGTTTTACCCGTAATGACTTCATAGGCTGTTCGCAGTGCTGCTTCCATCACCCCGCCCGTTCTACCGAAGATCGTTGCTGCTCCAGTATATTGACCGAGCAATGGATCTGGGTTCTCATCGGGCATCTCTGCAAGATTTATTCCCGCCATCTTGAGCAGTTTACCCAGTTCCCGGTCTGTAAGTACTATGTCCACATCTGGGAATCTCTCCTCTTCTTTGACCTTCTTTTTTTCCAGCCAATACTTGAAGGCATCGCACATCTCAGGTCTCTTGGCTTCAAACTTCTTTGCGGTGCAGGGCATGATAGATACAACCACCATATCCCTCGGATCTATGCCAAGTTTTTCTGCAGCGTAGGTTTTTGCAACAGCACCAAACATCTGCTGTGGAGACTTTGCCGATGAGATATGTGGAATAAGATCGGGATAAAAGGTTTCACAGAATTTTACCCATGCGGGTGAGCAGGAGGTAAACTGTGGCAAAACCCCCTTCTCCCTTATCCTTTTTATAAGTTCATTCCCTTCCTCTACGATCGTTAGATCAGCTGCAAAGTTGGTGTCCCATACCCTATCGAATCCTATTCTTCGTAAAGCGGCATATATCTTATTCATGACGAGGGTTCCGGGTTCCATACCAAATTCCTCGCCAAGAGTGGCTCTCAGTGCGGGGGCGAACTGAACTACAACAAACTTCCTGGGGTCTTTCAGGGCATCCCACACCTCTCTGGTATCGTCAATCTCGCGCATCGCACCCAATGGCCTGGAAAAGGGACACATACTGCAATCCGCCCACTCCCTGAAAACCATGTGGCTTTTTTCCTGATAGCCCGTCGGGCAGGCATGAATACACTGTCCGCACCTGGTGCACTTTACATCATCTATCAGAACCCCTAATTCTTCATCAAATGTAAGCGCCTCAACACCCTGAATATCTCTACACGTATCAATACAGGATTTACATCTCACGCACCTATTTGGATCATGAACAAGAGAGGGATCAGATATCCAAGGCTCAAAATTCCATTTTTTCCTCTCATCCAAATTTATGAGCCCACCTTCCGCTGCCTCAATTGCTACAAACTCCTGCATCTGCCGCACTATCATGCATTCCTGATTGTCCCTCAGGCATTCGAGCCGCTCTTTAAGTGTCTTTTCTACGAGTGGTGATTGTGTGTTTATTACCATCCCATCCCTTACAACTTTTTTCCTTAAGGATTTAACCGGGTAAACTCTATCATCAACTTCAGCTATATGAAGCAGAGGGCATTCCTCGTTATGGACCCATTCGATCTCCGGGCATTCGAAAGGAAGCCAGAATTTTTTACCCTCGCGCCAGAGGAGTTCATAAACTGTCAGCTCTCCATCTATTTTTATTTCTCTACCATCTATTTTTACAATCATTTTTATCTGTATTTCAAACCCTCTTAATACCTCTCAAAAACAGATATGCAATTAGGCCACCAACCAAAGCAGTAATAAGTTGGGGCCAGCCCAGCATTATTGCCACCTTTGAAGCTATCTCCTTCTTAAGAAGCAAGTCGATAACTATCGAAGTGGTGCTGAACAGGAAAATAAATTTTAAAACACTGGCAGATATTACCCCAAGCCAATAATTCCTCTCTTTTAGAT
>QMZG01000016.1 GCA_003663045.1 Candidatus Altarchaeales archaeon | reverse complement strand
GATGATCTCCAATGAGAAAAATACCGAAGCTCTAAAAAATTTCTTCAGATATAACTGACCCAGACCCGCGATTATAAATGACAGGATTGCCGCCAGGAGTGGATTCTTTTTTTGTTTCATATTTTGGTTCATATTAATTATTCTTACTTTTATATATGATAAAATTAATGATGAAATGAAATTCAAAATCGACATCCGGAAGTCGGTATCTGAAAACGCCGAATTCTACTATAAGGAATCGAAGAAGGCAAAGCATAAAGCGGAGGGTGCAAAAAAAGCCCTAAAGGACACACGGGAAAAGATTGATAAGCTGAAAAGAGAGCGTGAGGTCTCAGTCGTTGAACATGTCCCCTACAAAAAGAAAATCAAAACGAAGAAATGGTATGAAAAATTTCATTGGTTTTATTCCAGTGATAATTTTCTAGTTGTTGGTGGAAAGGATGCGACCACAAATGAGATTCTAATAAAGAAGTATCTTGAGAAACACGATATGGTTTTTCATGCAGACATTCACGGCGCCCCTTTCTTTGTGATAAAAAATCCCGATAGAAAGGAAATTCCCGAGGATACTTTAAGGGAGGCGGCTGATGCCGCAGCAAGTTATTCCAAGGCATGGAAACTCGGCCTGGGGGGTTGTGATGTCTACTATGTAAGTTCAGAGCAGGTTTCAAAAAAAGCCCCCAGCGGTGAATATCTTGGAAAGGGGGCGTTTATGATTCATGGTAAAAAGCGGTGGTTCAGGAACACCAAGTTAGAGATTGGAATCGGATTCAGGATTGATGATGAAGTAGAGGTCATTGGTGGTCCAGTAAGTTCTGTGGAAGCCAATTCCGATTATTCTGTAAAGATTGTGCCTGGGGGTAAGAAGTCTGGGGAATTGGTAAAGGAAATTAAGGAACTGATTATGAAAAAATCAAAAAATGAATATGCAGAGAAGATAAAAAAAATTAGATTAGAGGAAATTCAAAAACGGATTCCGGGGGGTAAGGGGAGGATTTTGGGATGAATATATAGTTATTCCTCTACAACCTCATCCCTCTCATGCTCCGCCATAACCTTGCTTTCTGGGATCTTTTTGTATCTTCCTATGGCACTTATTAATGTTTCCTGAAATAGATAGGCCATGGTTTCAAATTCTCCCCCACCATAGAAAATCGATTCACTGGCTGACTCTGAAGCAAGCTGCGCCTCTAGGTAATCCCATCCCTTTCTCTTTTCTATGCCCCCGGGGAGATAAAGAATAAGGTCAGAATTTTTGGCCAGATTACTGTCTTTATATGAGGTTATAGCCACTACCTTAGCTCTTTCGATCTTGGCCCTTTTTGCCACATCGATCACCTCGGAGGTTTCTCCCGAGCCTGAGAAGAGTATTACCACATCCTCTTTTTTTATCCTCTCCTTAACTACATCACCAATAAACCATACATTATAGCCAAAGTGCTTCAGTCTCAGAGCAAGGCCTACAGCTGCATTTGCAGACCTGCCCTTTCCATAGATATGCACGGCTCTGCTTTTCTCCAATAGACTGTAGATCTCTTCCAATTTATCCCTTTGATCCTCCAATATGGATGGAAATCCCTTCAGATAACTTGATATGGCTTTAGAGTATTCTAAGACCAGATCCGAAAATCTCTTCTTTGAATTACTCATTTCTATCCGATTAATTTTTACTTATGTATTTAAATATCCTATAATTTCTTATAATTTGTCTATTTTGGTTTTATAAAAAATCTTGGGTATCTGAGGATGAACAGGGATGTAAGAAAAAAGATTACAGAGGATATGAGTGAGATCTCTCTGGTGGAATTCAGAATTTTTGTCGTGAAAAAATAGATTAAAAGAAATGACAGAACGGGGATAATCTTGTACACGCCACGAATCTCTGTGATATTTATTATTGTGTATGTCAGGGGTATTGAGATTAATAAAAGTGATAGGGATATCATCAATATCAAGATCATCCATTTGAATGCCAAAACCATTATACATGAAATGCCATATTCATCTGGAGCGTATTCCGTCAGCAGGATAATGGAGATTATTAGGAGAATTATAATGATGGTTTGGAGTTTGTATTTTGCAATGGAATGAAAAAAATCCCCGAAATCCTTTGAACTCGGAGCCGTTCCCAATGATATGGAAAATTCAAGGTAAAGGATTAGTAGGATGATGGGGTTTGACAGGTCTAAGAAAATCAATTGCTCATAGAATTTCTCCATTATGGATATCATGGTGGGTAGGATGCCGCTAATATCTTCAATTTTAACTAAATCTGGACTAATTAGGCTAATATCTGGATTTTGTTGAGCAAGATAATTAAAGAGGGCAATCAGAAAGATCCCACAGCCAAAGAAGGGGGCAAATCCTATTAAAAGATTTCGAATTACATGAAATCTATCCCTGGGTTGTATGTATTCTACAAAACCCAAAACGCCACCTCTTTGATCTGGACTGAAAAATGAGATCCCCTTTATCTTGCATCCAGTTATTTTTGCTGCAAATGCGTGAGAAATTTCATGAACTATGGTTCCGGGGGCGATTACTATGCTAAAATATCTTTCCTTTAGTTTTCTATTCAGATATGATTCCAAGAGATCATTTAGCAGGATTTGAATTGCAAACAGTATGGGTATTAAAAAAATGTAATTCCTGAGTGAAAATTCAGAAAACAGGTACCATGAGACTAATGCAAGAAGGATAAAAATGATGATTGTGTAAGAGTTTTTCATGTCCATGTTAGTTATAAAGACTTAATTCTATATTTAATGTTCGATAAATTAAAGAAATGAAAATAGAAATGAATCCCGAATTCTGGAATGAGATCTGCCGTATCTCAAAAGAATTATCCAAGGAGGATAACCTGTTGGTGGTGAGCCATCACGATGCGGATGGAATAACATCCTGTGCCATCATGGTGGATCTACTCACAGGTCTGGAAAAGGATACCGAGTTTATGACCATAAAACAACTGGACAGCAATACGATAAAAAATATAAAAGACACCGACAGAACTGTAGTATTTACAGATATGGGTTCCGGTCAGCTCTCCTTGATAAAGGAAAATAAAATAAAAGATTTTTACATAATTGATCACCATACCCCCGAGGCTTCTCACGAGAAACAGATTAACCCACATTTCTTTGGTTATGACGGTGGTTTAGAGATAAGTGCTTCTGGTATGGCCTACTTCGTGGCAAAATCTCTGGGCAATATGAAGATGGCTCATCTCGCAATAGTTGGGGCCGTAGGCGATATGCAGGATTCTGACGGAAAATTGCATTCTCTAAACAGGATAATAATGGATGATGCCATAGAACAGGGACTGTTAAAGGTAAGGCACGATCTGAGGCTCTTTGGAAGGCAGTCAAGACCATTAACCCAGATGTTAGCCTACGCCTCCGATCCCATACTTCCAGGATTAACTGGTAATGAAGCAGCCTGTGCATCCTTCATTCAGAATCTTGGAATTCCCTTAAGAGAAAATGAACGCTGGAGAACCTATGTGGATTTAGAATTTTCAGAGAGGAAGAAACTGACAACGGCACTCTATATCCATCTCCTTGATTTAAATACCAAAGAATTCATTATTCAGGGAATGATAGGTGAGGTCTATACGCTACTCAATGAAGAGAAGGGTACTGAACTGAGAGATGCTAAGGAATTTGCAACCCTGTTGAATGCGTGTGGAAGGCAAGGGCAGCCAGAGGTTGGTGTGATGGTTTGTTTGGGGGATAGAGAGAAAAATTGGAGGATGGCAAAGAATATTTTACAGAAACATAGAAAGATGTTGAGGGAAGGTATAGAGTTCCTGGAGAAAAGGGGGGTTGAGGAGATGGAGAATTTTTATTACTTCGATTCGCAGGGGAGGATAGATGAAAATATTATTGGGGTTATAGCTGGAATGGCATATGGAGCAAGGATAATTCCTCCAGATAGACCAATCCTAGCATTTGCAGACGACAATGATGATCCCAAGATGCTTAAGATTTCTGCCAGAGCAAACTGGTCCCTTATAAGAAAGGGCCTGCATCTGGGAAATGCATTGAGGGAGGAGAGTAGAAAATTAGACGGTGATGGAGGGGGTCATGACATAGCAGCCGGGGCCAGGATTCCAAAAGAATGTAGAGATGAATTCCTGAAAAATATAGATAGAAAATTTGGAGAACAATTACGTAGAAGTGTTTAAACTGGACTTTTGATTTTTAAATACTTACTCCCAATATTTGTTCTCTAAGACAATCTTTTATCTCCTTCTGGATGGAATGGCGCGTCTTTTCCATACCAAGGAAATTTTACAAAAAGAATTTATAGAAGAATTTTATAGGATTATACATATTATTAAAAATATTATAAATATTATTAAAAATGGCACGCATGCACGCAAGAAAGAAGGGAAAATCCGGTTCCAAACATCCATTGAGAACGGCAAAGCCGGACTTTGTAGCATATGATCAAAGTGAGATTGAGGAGTTAATAGTAAAACTGGCTAAGGAGGGGAATTCCCCAAGTAGGATTGGGATAATTCTCAGGGATCAATATGGAATTCCATCTGTGAAAGAGGTTACCGAAAAGAAGATCGGATATTTCCTAAAGAAGAATAAACTGGCGCCTGAGATCCCAGAGGATTTACAAAATCTTATCAAAAAGGCTATAAATCTCAGAAAGCATCTAGAAAGGAATGCTAAGGACAAGCACAACAAAAGGGGACTTCAATTGATCGAGTCTAAGATTCATAGATTAAGTAAATATTATAGGAGGAAAGGTAGATTAGCAAAGGATTGGAGATATGAGCCGGAGAAAGCGATGTTAATGACGTGATTGAAATCATTAAAGTGAGATATATTGCAATCCTAAAAACAGAATCAAGGGATGCCAAAAATCTTGCAAAGGCATTGGATGTGGATAATGTCAAACTTGAAAATCTTAAGATAAAATCCAGAGCAAGGGGTAAAAAGATAATTACAGAATTGGAATCAAATAATTTAAACACGCTACTAAGTACATTGGATGACATCATAAGTTGTCAGATGGTGGCTGAGAAATTAATACTAGATTAATAGATAGCTAATAGATAGTAAAGATAAAATGGCCAAGGAGATAAGTTCATGGAAACATAAATCCATGTATAGAATAATTGCCCCGGAGAATTTTGATTCCAGGGAATTGGGAACCACCTTGAGTAGTGATCCCAAGAAGGTTATAGGTAGAAGGATCGAGGTTTCCCTTAAAGATTTAACAGATGATAAGAGCAAGCAACATCTCAATGTAATTTTTGAGATAAATGAGGTAAAGGATGACAAGGCATTAACACAGTTTAAGGTATTTCAAGCCAATAGGGGATACATTTATTCCAAGGTAAGGAAAGGGATGAGTAAGGTGGATTATATAGGAAATCTGAAACTCGTTGATTCCGAGATAAAAATAAAGATCATGGCAGTTACTCATCAGAATGTTAAGACATCGCAGAAGAAGGAAATTCTTTCCAGAATTGGTAAGACCTTGGATAGATATAAAGATGTCAATCTGAATGACTTTCTCCAAGCACTCCTGTTTGGGAAATTGGGAACTGAAATCTATCATAATGCTAAGAGTATCTGTCCCATTCGCAGGGTGGAGATAGAGGAGGTCAGGGTTGTCTAATTACCCTCTTTTCTGTCACATCCAGAACCAAGAAAATATCCCTGTTCCCTTCCATAAGTTTAGACCTCTCAATTATCTTCACTACATCCTCTGATTTACAGGCAGATTTTGAACTTAAAATAAGTACGGAAATCTTGGGTGAGAATTCCAGAATCCTCCACAGATGCTTCAGGATCTCTTCGAGATTTCCAAATTCTACCGTAAAGGTAATATTTGGTTCTACCCAGACCAGATCGATCTTGCCAAAGTTTATTCCATTTCTAATGACAGATGATCTTTCCCTTACTGTAAAACCTAACCTTTCTCCGAGTTCTTTATAATATTCAATTATTGCCTCCCTGTATTTCAGTTCAGAATTTTTAACATAATTCTCCAGTTCTTGAAAATTTACAAGATCTTGGATCATCTTGGACAATTATCTATTGGATTCAATTGGATAAAACCAATCTATAGATATTATAGATATAAATGATAGAAGCAAGAATAAAAGAAAAAACACAAAACAGGTATATCGCTGGCGATGAGACGATTCCATATAACGGGTTAATGTCCAATGGATAAAATGGTTTAATATCCAAATAAAGGGGAGAATCCAGAAAGATGTGAAGATAAACCCCAAGCAGGGATGTGATCAGGGTCTTTTTAAAGGACGAATTTTGTTGAAGTTTAAACAACTTCGTTATCTTCTTTGTGTAGTCCTTTATCAAGAACATGGCGGTAGCAAGCAATACCGCAATGATGGTTCCACCCAGGAAGGTATGTAAAGGGCCGTGTAACGGTCCGTGTATGATACCAAAATAAACAAATATCGCTCTTATATCTACAATTACGCTTGCCAATAGAAAGGTCGGAAGGTCTAATAGGGAAAATAACAATAATCCAAAGAATAACGCGGGACCAATGTGAAATGGAGTGAATGGCATTCTATATTCTCTTATCTCATGTTATGGAATTCCAGTTATACTATTCATTCAAATTTCTTGCAGAATTCTATTGCCTCTGGAATCTTCTCGATTACGTCTGTTGCTGTAAATGAACAACCAAGTTTTTCATAGCAGAGATCGCCCGCCAAGCCAGAAAGAAATACCCCAGCACAGGCAGCTTGGAAGTTCTCTGCTCTAGTTGAAATTGCACCAATTATTCCCGCCAAGACATCTCCAGTACCGCCAACCGTCATTCCAACATTTCCGGTTTTATTCAATCTCGTCTTTTTACCATCTGAAATTATATCTACCGGACCTTTGAGAACTATTATTGCGTTGGTCTTTTTTGAAAATCTCTCTACCATCTCAATCTTATTTTCAAATTCCTCTTCATATTCTCCAAAGAGAATCTTAAATTCCATTGAATGTGGAGTGAGTATGTGATTCTCTCTAAGATATTTTACCTTAATCAACTTCAGTGCGTCCGCATCTATCACAATCGGCTTTTGGATTTTCCTGAGAAGCCTCCTTAGGAAGGATTTTGTTTCATCCCTTATCCCAATACCACTACCAACAACTACCGCATCAAAATTTAAATCCAGAATTTCATCCAGATCGTCATCACTTAGATAAAACTCTGAATTTAAAGGATTAATTATTATGTTGGGGTCAAAGGGCATTTTATCAGCCACATAACCTGGACATGTCACCGTTACTAGATCCACCCCAGTTCTATAAGCGGCCCTTGCTACCAATGTTGGTGTTCCGATAAAATTCTTGCTCCCACCTATTACCAAGAGGCGACCAAAATCACCCTTATGTTCAAACCCCTTTCTCTCGGGAATTGCAGCATATAGATCTCCTGGACCACAGTAGATCTCGGCCTCTTTTGGGATTCCTATACTCACTACTTTGGCGTCTGGGGTTTTTGCCGTGTGAAATGATATAGTGAGGTCTGCTCTGATCCCCGGGGTTGGGACATCTACAGAAATCCTAAAGGTATTGACAGAATTAATCAACTCCACAACACTTTTAATCGGCTGCCTCAGTTCACCCTTTGCCCCAACACCAATAAGTGCGTCAATGATCAGATCAAATTTCCCCAGATCTTTTTTTATTCTCTCGCAATTTGATGAATCCCTTATAAAATCAATTTCCACAGAATCTAGATTCTGGATTATCTCCAGATTTTTTTGTGCCTCATCGCTCCTATTTCCAGAAAGGGCATAGACCTTGACCTTCTTTCCCAAGGAAGAGAGGTGCCTTGCCGCCACAAAACCATCACCACCATTGTTTCCAGTACCACAGAATACCGCAATATGGGAAAATCTTTCACACCCCCTAGCGATCTCTCTTCCAGCATTCTCCATAAGAACGAGCCTGGAAATCCCGAGATAAGAAGAATTCATATCCAGCAGTTTTGTATATTGTGCAGAATTCATTCTATCTAAACATAAGCGGGCGCCAATATCTTCTCTTCCTTCTTCTTCATCATCTCAAATTCTGGAATCGATGGTTTTATATTCCTCAGTGCTTTTTCAAAGTGCTCTCCAGTTACAACAGCTGAATTAATATCCTCTCTTAATGCGATCATTGCCGCCTCTCTACAGATGCCCTCTATATCTGCACCGCTATAGCCTTCTGTTCTATCTGCCAATTCGTCTAGATCTACATTCTTGAGGGGCATATGCCTCGTATGCACTTTAAATATATCTAACCTGGCATCTCTATCGGGGGCTGGAACTAATAGTAAGGAATCAAACCTCCCAGGTCTTAGAAGAGATGGGTCTAAAATGTCTGGTCTGTTTGTGGCTCCGATAACAATAACATTTTCGAGGTTTTCTATACCATCCATCTCTGTTAAAATTTGATTTACAACCGTTTCTGTGACGTGAGAACCGGCATGAGTCCCCCTTCTTGGTGCTATTGCATCGATCTCATCAAATAGGATTATACATGGAGAGGTTTGTTTTGCCTTTTTGAATATCTCCCTAACACCTCTTTCAGACTCTCCAACCCACATTGACAATAATTGAGGTCCTTTCACCGCGATAAAATTTGCCTCGGATTCATTTGCCGCCGCCTTCGCAAGTAGTGTCTTTCCACACCCTGGGGGACCATAAAGAAGGATGGCCTTTGCCGGTCTGATACCCATCCTCTTAAATGATTCTGGATACTTTAATGGCCATTCTACTGCCTCCTTCAATTTCTTCTTGACATCTTCTAGGCCACCAATATCGCTCCATTTAACATCTGGTACCTCAACCAAGACCTCTCTCAGGGCTGAGGGATTTACATCCTTCATCGCCTCTACGAAGTCTATCTTTTTCACACTTAAACTATCTAGTATATGCGCTGGAATCTCCTCCTTTTCGAGGTCTATTTTTGGGAGAATTCTCTTAAGTGCATTCATAGCGGCCTCTCTACTCAGGGCTTCAAGATCCGCTCCAACAAATCCATGAGTAGAATTTGCTATCTCCCTTAGATTTACATCTTTGTCTAATGGCATTCCCCTGGTATGTATCTGAAGGATCTCATTTCTACCCTCTTTATCGGGAACCCCAATTTCGATTTCTCTATCAAATCTTCCAGGTCTTCTTAATGCGGGATCTAACGCATCACGTCTATTTGTTGCCGCAATTACAACAACATCACCTCTAGCTACTAGACCATCCATTAATGCCAATAATTGAGCAACGACCCTTCTTTCTACCTCGCCTCGAGTCTCCTCTCTTTTAGGGGCAATAGAATCGATCTCGTCTATGAAAATAATGGCTGGGGTATTTTCCTGCGCTTCCTTAAAAATCTCCCTCAGCTTCCTTTCACTCTCTCCATAGTACTTGTCCATGATCTCGGGCCCATTCAGAGAGATGAAATGGGCATTGGTCTCGGAAGCCACGGCCTTCGCAATTAGGGTCTTTCCCGTTCCCGGGGGTCCGTAAAGAAGAACCCCCTTTGGTGGCTTGATCCCCAATTTCTCAAATAGTTCGGGGTGCTTCATGGGAAGCTCGATCATCTCCCTGACCCTTCCTAATTCCTCTTTTAAGCCGCCGATGTCCTCATAGCGAATCCCCGGGACCTCGGGAACTACCATTGGTTTTCCCTTTATCTCAAGGTTGGTCAGGTCATGAATCTGAACGATTCCCCTGGGATTAGTAGAAACAACAACGAATGGAATTGCCTGTCCTAAAACACCAATTGAGATCTTATCCCCCTTTACTAAAGGCCTTCCGATCATCCTCTGCCTTACATGAGTGGCAAAATCCCCACCAAATCTTATTTCATGCATGGTCGGGGCTATAACAATATTTTTAGCGGGTGCGGTCTTAGCCTTTTTAATTCTTACCCTATCACCCAGAGAGGAATCTGAATTCTGTCTGATTAAACCATCCATTCTAATGATATCTAAACCAAAGTCCTGGGGATGAGAAGGCCATACAATAGCGGCGGTAGCCTTTTTCCCTTCTATCTCTACGATATCACCGGAGGTAATATCAAGCTTTTCCATAGATCTGGTATCAATTCTAACTATGCCTCGACCAACATCATTATGAAGTGCCTCCGCAACCCTCAGTTCTATCTTCTTTTCTACCATTTTTAAACTTCTATTTGCTTCTAAACTAGATTAATATTGAATTTTAGAAAAATAAATCAAGAATATCTCAAAATAAGTTCCCCCATTCTTTTTATCTCTCCTTCCGAAAACATAACCCCAGATTCCTGTTCTTGAATGAAGTCAGATAATTCATCAATCTTCAGTATATCTACCGTGGGATTTTCTATATGTAGATTAGCCCTTTCATTTGTAAATATTAGAATACTGTAAACCCATATATGTGGCGCTTTATTGAAAATTTTGTTCTTATTTTTCAGTATAAAATCCTTTAAAATCTTGGCATTCCTCTTTACCTGGTTGCTTGGACTTCCTATCCATAATTCATACCTCTTCCCACTCCTGCCCATCTTGTGCCTACTCCATTCATCCCCATTACAGGTAATCTGGCCACCATAATGCTTCGACTCGATGACAAATATCCCATTTGGTCCCAAGACGATATGGTCTATATCGCCCCTGTTGGGCGGTATTACCACACCATTGATTACATAATAGGAATCGCTTAATTTCTTTAATTCTTTAATCACGATATCCTCTCCCAAAGAACCGCTCTTCCATGTGATATATTTTTGATAACTATAAATCCCTAAAACATAGGCTATGGGGATCAGAATTATCCCCAATGCGGCAGAAGGGAACTGATTCATGATAAAGAGTATCACTGCAAGAATAAATAATGTGATAAAGATCAACATCCGGCTCCTATTGAGATGAACATTCCTCCATACATAGTAGTCGGTCCTTTTCCCGAGGATTTTCATGTTAATTTTATAAAACGATAAGTATTTATAGGAGAAAGTATTATAGTTTATTTACATATATTTTAAAAACAAATGAGGTGAGAAACATAAAATGAAAATGAAATTTTTAGGAAAAAAGGGTCAGGGTGCAATGGAGTACCTGATGACATACGGATGGGCAATCCTGGTAGTTATGATTGTTGGGGTTGTCCTCTGGCAGTTGGGGATATTTAATCCACCCGCCAGTACGACGGTTACGAAGTTTGTGAAGATTAGACCGTTGAATCCGGGGCAGATTGAGCAGAAAGCTAACGCGACTAATGATGGGCTTTCTGTGGTATTCGTTAATTTGGCCGGGGATACCGTACATATAAAGAATATTGATGTGAATTATACCTCTCCGCCCGGTGACTGTACCCCCAGTGGCAGTGGAACAGTTACATTACCAGATGGCACTTCTCGCACCATTGCCGCCACTGGTAATCTCCAGTCTGGTGGTGTAGACGAGTCTTTACCAGTATCACAAGATGGGACATTTAGTTTGAAGTTTTTATGCGCTAATGCTGATAAACCAGCGCTTGCATCTGGATCGAGATACGAGCTCACTATGAAAATCGGATATGAGATATCTGTTGGTGGATTTCCACAAAATAGAACAGAAACGGGTATAATAAAAGGGCCAGTAATATAAGCATCTTCTTTTTTCTTTTTCTTTCTTTTTTATTTTATCCTTCCGATCTGACGTTCTTTCTTCCAATTCTGTTTTCCATTTATTCAATTTTTCTAATTCCAATTTCCAATATTTAATGCTACAGAGAGCTCACGTGAGGTAGCTTGGATATCCTGGGGGCCTGCGGAGCCCCATACCCGGGTTCGAATCCCGGCGTGGGCATAAAATTAAGGATTGACTATTTATTTTATTAAAAACAATTCATATACAGAATATGAAAAATAGGATAGAGGTTGACAAGAGCAGGTGCTGTTATTGTGGTGGCTGCGTTGGTGTCTGTCCACAGGATGCTTTAGAATTAAAAGAAACGATTCTTTTTGTGGATAATGATAAATGTACAGGATGTGGTATGTGCATAAAATTTTGTCCTGTAGATGCATTGAGTTTTAAAAATGATTGATCTTGAATATGATGCCATCGTGGTTGGGGCGGGTCCAGCGGGCAGTATTGCCGCAAGGATTCTGGCTGAGAATGATATAAAAACCTTGGTGGTAGAAAAAAAACAGGAGATTGGAACGCCCAAGAGGTGTGCTGAAGGTATTAACATAGATGGTTTAGAAAAAGTAGGTTTAAAGCCCGACCCGGTCTGGGCAAGAAGAGAGATTAAAGGAGCGGTTCTCTATTCCCCCCACGGGAAGTCCCTTGAAATGTTTCTGGATAAAAAAAGAGGATATGTCATTGAAAGAAAGATATTTGAAAAGTATCTGGCTAGAGATGCCATAAGAGCTGGAGCAAGATATATGGTAAAAACACTGGCTACCGAGGTGATTAAGGAGGATGGAAAGATTTCTGGTATAAATGCTGTACATATGGGTAAAAAATTAAGAATTAAATCTAAATTGATTATTGCTGCCGATGGGGTTGATTCAAAGATTGCCAAATCGGCCGGATTAAATACTAAGAATCCTCTGACAGATTATCATTCTGGATTTCAGTATGAAATGGTTGGTTTAAATTTAAAGAACACCGATCTATTGCATATCTATTTTGGAAATGAGATCGCCCCCAAGGGGTATGTATGGATATTCCCAAAGGATGATGATACAGCCAATGTGGGCATAGGAATTCTTGGGAGATTATCCGATAAAGGAAATAAGGCCAAGGATTACTTGGATAGATTCATTGAAAATCACCCCCAGATCTTCAAGAATGCCAGTGCAATAGAGATAAATGCAGGCGGCATCCCGGTCGGTTCCTCTATAGATCCCCTCGTGATGGATGGATTAATGGTGGTGGGGGATGCAGCACATCAGGTAAACCCAATACATGGGGGAGGTATGGCATTGGCAATGAACGCCGCAAAGATTTCTGCAGAAGTGGGAGTCAAGGCTATAAAAGAGGGGGATTTGTCAAAGAAAAGACTGTATGAATATGAAAAGATTTGGAGAGAAACCGAGGGGGTTAAGATGCAAAAGCTTCTAAAATTGAGATCATTTCTCGAAAAACTAAAGGATAAGGATTTTGAAAGTCTTGCAGATATATTGACGGAAGAGGATATTATAAAATTAACAAAGGGGAAATACAGATTCCTATTAAAATTGTTCATGAAAAAGGCACCCAAGATGCTTCCATTGGCAAGGAAGTTTCTAACTTAAAATGTTAGACGAAGTTAAGATCCGAAAGGAGGGAATGAAACTCATTGAAGAATTTTCCAGGGAGTTAGAAAAAATTCCGGAGACCGAAGAAACTCACTATGTAGTAGATTTGAAGAATGTTACCAGAAAGGATGAAACGGTAGTTGGTAAGAAAAATTTTTCAAAGAAGTTAAAGAAGATAGCACCGAGATGGGAGGAAGGTTATGTGGTAGCTGAGAAGGGGATTTAAGAAAGGGTTTATCTCTAGAACCCCATCATCCCCACGAAGAAAGATCCCAATAACTTTTCAAGTACTACGAATATTATTATTGCTAATGGTATCAGTATTATTATAAGAGGGACGCCTGCACTTAGCTTTCCTGTTCTTATTAGACCTATCAAGAGCGCCCCAAATAGCCCTGAGACCCCTAGAGTGATCATAGCGTATTTCCAGAAGAAATCAGGACTGATTGGTAATTCTTGAATCGATATAATTCCTGTATGTTGAGTTAAAGCAGAGGGGCCAGTAGAGATTCCAGTTTCACTAAAGATAGTACTGAATATTGTTACAAATTGGAGAGATGCTGCAAATAATAAAGGTGCTCCAATTAATAAAGCAAAGAGGATAAACATTGTCTGAGATGTAGTTTCTGAACGCATCCTTCTAAACAGATTTTGCTCTGTTCTTATATCATTAGCGATTTCTTGGAGTACGGT